>CAZGSQ010000008.1:0-62267 GCA_964528535.1 uncultured Tangfeifania sp.
CCCGCCCTTTTTAGAAAATTCAAAGTACCCCCTGTTTTCATAATTTTTGTTGTTTTTAATAAATGAATGAAATCTCTGGTGTTCATAATTAATCGTTAATAAATCGATTTTTTTTAATCTTTATGCGTTTTAAGTAATTGATAAGAACGAAGTTTGCTAAAAATTATACCAAAAGACGACCCGTTTTTAGTCGGGAATGCCAATTTCGGCACAATATTATCCATAAGATTTTAATTTTCCTAATTATTTCAACCAATTCAACGACTTAAACGTACCAAAATCCAAAAAAAATAGGATGGTTTATGCATGGTAGATGTCTAAAAAGTGCGGATGGTTGCTTTGGTATTTAAAGATATAGTAAAAAAAGTTAAAATATGTTTATGCCTTAGAGATGAATATTGTGGTTGTCGGGTTGCTTCGGTTATGAACAAATGTTGAAAAATAATTTAATTAAATCTTTTTTTAGTGAAAAATGAATAGTGAAAAATGAATAATGAAAAATTTTGTTTTGGTGTACCGATGTTTCAGGTTGCGGAATGTTGTAGAAAGAACGATGTTTTGAAAACTATTGTTTCCGAAGTCTTGTTGTTTCGGTAAAACTCCTTCAACAACAAGGGATTACTACCTTAACATACGCGGCAATGTTAAATATAACTTTTTAATTCACCAAACAAATGTTCGTTTTTTTGCTGTAAAACAGTCATTTTCAGCGCGAAGGGGGATCGTGGGAGGAGAAGTTGGTCCTTCGCTGCAATGGGGGGCACGGTTTTTGGCCACGGAAATGATTTGGAAGGTAAGATTGATAAGCTATGGTAAAAATCGCGGCAACAGCTGCTAAAGTATTTTTACGGCCAACCGGATGCGTGCGATTGTTTCTGTCTGGCCGATGATTTCGCAGATTTCGAAGATATCCGGCCCAAAGCTGCCACCCACGAGGCAGAGGCGAAGCGAATTCATGATCGTGCCAAAATTCCACTCCTTTTCTGTAACCATTGAAGAGAATGGTTCTTTGATTTCGTGGGCATGCCAATTCTCGAGCGTGGAGAAGAATCCGGCAATTTCTGTCATCATTTCCGGGACCCCCTCTTTCCAGCGTTTGGCGACCATCTTTTCGTCGTAGGATTCTGGTGCCTGGAAGAAGAAGAAGCCCTGCTCCCAGATTTCATGGGCAAAATGGCACCGTTCTTTTAGCAGTCCGGCCACATGGACCACCAGTTCGAATGGTACCTGCACCTTTTTCGCTGCGAGGAAGGGCAAAAAGCTTTGCGCCAATTCGGCATCCGTATGCCTTATCAGATACTGGTGGTTGAACCATCTGGTCTTCTCGGGGTCGAAACGCGCGCCCGATTTTCCTACCCTTTCGAGCGAAAAAGCCTGAATCAACTCCTCCATTGAGAAGATCTCCTGTTCCGTACCCGGATTCCATCCCAGCAGCGAAAGCATGTTGATCATGCCATCCGGCAGGTAGCCATCTTCGCGGTAGCCCCTTGAGAGATCTCCTGTTTCGGGATCTTTCCAGGCAAGGGGAAAGACCGGGAAGCCAAGCTGATCGCCGTCGCGCTTGCTTAGTTTTCCCTTCCCAACTGGTTTGAGGATCAGTGGGAGGTGTGCAAACTGCGGCATGGTGGCTTTCCAGCCGAAGGCTTCATAAAGCAGAATATGCAGTGGCATGGAGGGCAACCACTCCTCGCCGCGGATCACGTGGGTGATCTCCATCAGGTGGTCGTCGACCACATTGGCCAAGTGGTAGGTGGGCATACCGTCACTTTTGAAGAGCACTTTGTCGTCGAGCTGGTCGGTGTTGAATTGCACATGACCACGTATCAGGTCGGTCTCCTCCACGATCTTGTTCCCGGCCATTTTGAACCTTACCACATGGGGTGCTCCGGAGGCCAGCAAGGCTGTACACTCATTTCCCGGTAGGGTAAGCGAATTTTTCAATCCGGTGCGGGTGGCATTGTTGTAAGTAAAGGTGCCTCCGTTTGCCTCGGCATTGGTGCGGAGAGCATCCAGCTCTTCAGCCGTATCAAAAGCATGGTAAGCATGACCCGATTCTATTAACTGGCTGGCGTAGGCCGCATAAAGTTCCTTGCGCTCGCTTTGGCGGTAGGGTGCATGGATGCCTCCCTGGCGCGGACCTTCGTCGATTCTGATGCCGCACCACTCCAGGGCTTCCAATATATATTCTTCTGCACCAGGTACATAGCGCGATTGGTCGGTATCTTCGATCCTTAGCAGGAAGTCGCCACCATGGTGTTTGGCAAACAGGTAGTTGAAAAGTGCAGTGCGTACCCCTCCGATGTGTAGCGGACCTGTGGGACTTGGGGCGAAACGAACGCGGGGTTTTGGAGAAGTCATATGGATATGTTGTAAATGAACAGTTTAGGTCTACTAAGAGTCTTCTATTTAAGTACAATGTTCACAATTTTCCCCGGCACCACGATGATTTTCAAGATGGTGAGGCCATCGGTCCATTTTCTCGTAAGGTCGCATTTCAGGGCGGCTTCTTCCACCTCTTTGGCGGAGAGGCCGACGGGCAATTCGAGTTTGAACCTTACTTTTCCATTAAAAGAGACAGGGTATTCGACAATTTCCTCCGTTAGGAAAACGGGACTAAAGGAAGGCCATCGGGATATACCTACGCTTTCGGATCTGCCTGACATTGCCCACAGCTCTTCGGCCAGGTGGGGAGCAAAGGGGGCGAGTACCTGGTAAAAGGTGTGGGCCGTTTCGGCAGCTACCTTGCCAGCTTTGTAGCAATGGTTGGTGAAGACCATCATCTGGGAGATGGCAGTATTGAACTTCATCTCTTCGATGTCCTCTTCCACTTTTTTGATGGTCTGGTGAAGTATTTTCAGGGTCTCCTTGCTTTCAGCTACTTCGGTCAGATTATTTGCTTCGCCGAAGAAGGCTGCTACCCGGCGCAGGAAATTGTACACCCCTTTGACGCCATTCTCTGTCCAGGGTTTGGTGGCATCGAGTGGCCCTATGAACATCTCGTACAGTCGGAGAGAATCGGCCCCGAATTTTTCGACTACATCGTCGGGATTGACCACATTCTTAAGTGATTTGGACATCTTTGCTACAATCTGGCGCAGCTCTTCCCCTGTTTCGTTGTGGAAATATTTTCCCTCTGTCTCGGTTACGAGATCGGAAGGCACCTTTGATCCTGAAGCTGTTTCGTAGGCAAAGGCCAGGATCATGCCTTGGTTGTAGAGCTTTTGGAAAGGTTCGTTGGTAGAAACGATGCCAAGGTCGAAGAGCACTTTGTGCCAGAAACGGCTGTAGAGCAGGTGAAGCACGGCATGTTCGGCGCCGCCCACATAGAGGTCGACAGGCATCCAGTAGTTTTCAGTGGATTTGGAGAAAGGTTCGTTTTCGTTTTTGGGATCGATGAACCGAAGGTAGTACCAGCATGAACCTGCCCATTGGGGCATGGTATTTGTTTCGCGACGACCCTTGCGGCCCTTGGCATCAGTGACATTGAGCCAGTCGCCGGCATTCGAAAGGGGAGATTCTCCTGTCTCACTGGGTTGGTATTTTTCGACTTCGGGAAGCTGAAGGGGAAGTTCATCCTCACTGAGGAGGGAGACTTCTCCATCTTCCCAATGGATCACGGGGAATGGTTCGCCCCAGTATCTTTGGCGGCTAAAGAGCCAGTCGCGCAGTTTGTAGTTGACTGTGGCATGACCCAGATCCGCATTTTCGAGCCAGGCTGTTACCTGTTGGATGCCCTGTTCTTTGGTTAGCCCATTGATGTCGATGCCAATTTTGCTGTTGACAGAATTGATGTAGGCCCCGTCGCCACTCCAGCAGGCTTCACCGGCCAGCACTTTGGTGCGGTTTTCGGCATTGGTGCCCTCTTTTGGATCGAGGATGCAAACGATGGGAAGGTTGTATGTTTGGGCGAATTCGAAGTCGCGCTCGTCGTGGGCAGGGACGGCCATGATGGCACCTGTGCCGTATCCCATGAGGACATAATCGGCCACCCAGACCGGAATTTGTTTTCCATTGAGTGGGTTTACCGCGAAGCAACCAGTGAACACGCCTGTCTTGCCTTTGGCGAGATCGGTGCGGTCGAGTTCGCTTTTCATGGCCGAGCTGTTGATGTAATTTGCAACCGCTACTTTCTGTTCCGGCGTGGTAATTTCTGCCACGAGTTCATGTTCGGGAGCCACCACCATGTATGTGGCTCCGAAGAGGGTATCGGGACGGGTGGTGTAGACCCGCAAATTTTTCTGGTGTCCGGCGAGGGCAAAATCGACTTCGGCACCCGTAGAGCGCCCTATCCAGTTGCGCTGCATCTCTTTTACGCCTTCGGGCCAGTCGAGGTCATCGAGACCTTCGAGCAGGCGTTCAGCATAATGCGGAATCCGCAGCATCCACTGTTTCAGGAAACGACGTTCCACCTCTTTGGTGCCGCATTTTTCGTGCGACCCGTCGTTGAGAACCTCCTCGTTGGCGCAAACGGTTTTGCAGGTGCGGCAGTACCATACCTGGGCTTCGCCGTAATAGGCCAATCGTTTTTGGTCGGTGTATTGACGGACGGCGGTTTTGCCTGCATTGGTGACCTCCTCCGGAATGGGAAGTTCAGAGATGGGTTTGCCAATGGCGGCGGAGGCATCGAACCAGGTACTGTACAATTTGGTGAAGATCCATTGGGTCCATTTGAAATAGGATGGATCGGTTGTATTGATTTCGCGGTCCCAGTCGTAGCTAAGTCCGAGTGACTGGATCTGGCGCCTGAAATTGTCGCAATTTTTTTTCGTGGTTTCGGCCGGATGGGTTCCGGTTTGGATGGCATATTGTTCGGCAGGCAGTCCGAAGGCATCCCAACCCATGGGGTGAAGGACGTTAAATCCCTTGCTGCGTTTGTAGCGACAGACGATGTCGGTAGCGGTATAGCCTTCAGGATGACCCACATGCAATCCGGCTCCGGAAGGATAGGGAAACATATCGAGACAGTAGAATTTTGGTTTGGAAAAATCTTCTGTCGTTTTGAAACTGTTGTGATCTGCCCAGTATTGTTGCCATTTGGCTTCAATTTCTTTGAAATTATAATCCATCTGTTTTGAACTGTTTGTGCTAAAATTATTTGCAAAATTACGATTAAAATATTAAAAATTAGGTTGATTTTGATATCGATAATGGTAGATATTGGTCTCAGCCCCGCAGTTATCTGATGATGGATCCTAATTTTTACGCCCTTGAGCAGTCCTATTTCTTTCCAAAACATCTCAAAATTCTTTGTTTTGGTTACAGGTTGAAAGTGAAACAGGTTCATTCTTAAGAAAATCGAATAAAATTAGAATCCGGTATTAATACTTTGATTATCTAAGTTTTAATGACAAAATTCACATTATCCGATAAATAACCATTTGTAATTTGCACTATTTTTGGGTGTTAATTTTTCGAGTGTAACCATCTAAAAAAAGAGATGTCATGAATGCAGGAATCGATCAATTTATGGAGGAGTTGAAAACCCGCACGCCGGGAGAGAATGAATTCCACCAGGCAGTGAGAGAAGTAATAGAGACAGTTTGGGATGTTTACGATGCCAATCCAAGGTACAAACAAGCCAAAATTTTAGAGCGCATGGTTGAACCGGAGCGGACCATTATGTTCCGTGTACCCTGGATGAATGACTTGGGGGAAGTTGAGATCAACCGTGGTTACAGGGTAGAATTTAACAGCACCCTTGGGCCTTACAAGGGTGGGCTGCGTTTCCACAAGAGTGTCAATCTGAGCATCCTGAAGTTCCTTGGTTTCGAGCAGACTTTCAAAAATAGTCTTACCACGCTTCCGATGGGTGGTGGCAAGGGGGGGTCCGATTTCAGTGCCAAAGGACGCAGCGACAATGAGATCATGCGCTTCTGTCAATCGTTTATGACTGAACTTTTCCGTCACATTGGTCCGAATACGGATGTTCCTGCCGGGGATATTGGTGTTGGCGGACGCGAAATTGGCTATCTTTTTGGACAGTATAAGAGAATCAAAAATGAATTTACCGGTGTGCTAACCGGTAAGGGACTGGGTTGGGGTGGTTCATTGATCCGTCCGGAGGCAACTGGATTCGGAGCCGTCTATTTTGTGCAGCACATGCTCAAGGAGATGGGAAAAGAGCTGAAGGGGCAGACTGTTTCTGTGTCGGGATTTGGCAATGTAGCCTGGGGAGCCATCTCCAAAATTGATGAACTCGGCGGAAAGGTTGTTACCATTTCAGGACCTGATGGATATATTTACGATCCTGCCGGAATTTCCGGTCCAAAAATTGAATACCTGCTTGAATTGCGTGCTACCAACAACGATGTGGTTGCTCCCTATGCAGAAGAGTTTGGATGTCACTTCTATCCCAATGCCAAACCCTGGGAACAGAAGGTCGACATCGCACTTCCTTGTGCCACTGAGAACGAACTGGACGAGGCAGATGCCAGGAAGTTGGTTGCCAATGGTTGTTTCCTGATCGGCGAGGTCTCTAACATGGGATGCACTGCCGGAGCAGTAAACTATTTCCTTGACAACAAGATTCATTATGCACCAGGGAAAGCCGTCAATGCCGGAGGAGTAGCGGTATCGGGCCTGGAAATGTCGCAAAACAGCATGCGGTACAACTGGACAAAAGAAGAGGTGGATGAAAGGCTGCACCTGATTATGCATGACATTCACCAGACTTGTCAGAAATATGGCCGCGACGGAAGTTACATCAATTATGTAAAGGGCGCCAATGTAGGAGGATTTGTGAAAGTTGCGGATGCAATGCTTGCGCTGGGACTGGTATAAAAAAATTATGAGTGATGGGTTATGAGTTATGAAAAAAGCGCACTCATAACTCATAACCCATCACTCATAACTCAGATATAACATTCCCTTAACCTAACTGACTGTCAGCTTAGTTAACTTTGCTGAAAATTTTGCCTGTATGTTTGTTGACAGCCATTCGCACATTTACTCATCTGATTTTAGTCTTGACCGGGACGAAGTGATTACGCGTGCCCTGGAGGCTGGTGTGGAGCGCATTGTGCTGCCAAACATTGACAGCTCTTCGATCAAGCCCTTGCTCGATTTGACGGATACCCTTCCGGGAGTTTTTTTCCCGTTGGTAGGTTTGCATCCTACATCTGTCAAGGAGGATTTTCGAAAGGAGTTGCAGATTCTGGAGTATTGGCTGGGCAAGAGAAAATTTTATGGCATTGGAGAAATTGGCATCGATCTATTCTGGGACAAGTCATTTTTAGCGGAGCAAATTGAAGCTTTCCAGACCCAGATTGGATGGGCAAAAAGTAAAAATTATCCCATTGTCGTTCATGTCAGGGATTCATTTGAGGAGGTGATGGAACAGCTAAGAAAGGCTGCACTACCCAATTTGAAGGGAGTCTTTCATAGCTTTACAGGGAGCTATGAGCAAGCTGAGCAGATCATCGAATTGGGATTTAAAATTGGCATCAACGGGATCATCACTTTCAAGAATTCGGAATTGGGAGAGACTGTTCAGAAGATCGACCCCCGTCATCTGCTGATCGAAACCGACTCTCCCTGGTTGGCACCTGTTCCCCACAGGGGCAAGCGGAATGAGTGTTCTTACATCGTAACCGTCGCTTCAAAAATTGCTGAACTGCACCAGACCACCATCGAAAACATTGCCACCGTTACCACGAAGAATGCGAAAGAGCTGTTTGGGCTGTAATGTGAGATATAAGACATGAGACATGAGATATAAGACATGAGATTGGGCTACTTTTGGGTTTTGGATTTGGAAGTAAGGATGGAACTCCGTATCATTTTTAGTAATTCGTTAGCTTCTGAACTTATTTCAAGGAACTCATATTCTTCAATATAATTCGTTTTGAACAATAGTTCTAGCCAATAAAGTGATTCATCACATTCTTTTTGTGCAATACCTAATTTATGTTGAAAATCAGCCCTGCTCTCGCTGTTCTTTGCCTCTCGAACCATTGCACCAACGGAAGTCCCGCATCTTAACAATTGTTTGCTTAAGACATATGCTTGTTGTTGCTCTTGCAAGTTCTTGAACAACTTTACAATTCTTATTGCAAAAAGAAAACTCTTTTCTTTTAAGATGCTTTCAGTCAATGTAATTAAAAATTACTTCGATCTAAGTTACTGCTTTTTGTTGACATATCCAAAAAATTCAGTACCTCATGTCTCATGTCTTATATCTCATGTCTCATGTCTTATATCTCATGTCTTATCAATTATAACTTCTTTTCCCTACCTTTGTGAGAGGCATTCAATTTAACAACAGAGGCACCCAAATGGAGACAAGCAACAAGGCTGCAATTCTGATCATCTATACAGGGGGAACCATTGGCATGCGGGAAGATCCGGTGACCAAGACATTGGCACCCATGAAATTTGGGATGTTGCTCGAGGAGATTCCGGAGTTGAACAAGCTGGATTATGTTCTCTCTTCGATCACTTTTAACCCTCCCATCGACTCTTCGAACATGACGCCTGCCATTTGGGCGCAATTAGCAAGAACCATAGAGAAGAATTACACCAAATACGATGGTTTTGTGATCCTGCATGGGACGGATACGATGTCATATACTGCTTCAGCCTTGAGTTATATGTTTGAAAATCTTGACAAGGCAGTGATCATGACAGGATCGCAGCTGCCCATTGGCGTTTTGCGCACCGATGGCAAGGAGAATATTATTACTGCTGTTCAGATTGCGGCCGCCCGCACGGAGGGAAAATCTGTGGTGCCAGAAGTTTGCGTCTATTTTAATTCGCAACTATTTCGTGGTAACCGTACTACCAAGAAAGATTCGGCCCAGTTCAGTGCTTTTGCCTCTCACAACTATCCACCTTTGGCCAAGGCAGGGGTTGACATTGTATTTAACTACGATAAAATCAACTATCCAAAAAACAGGGGTGTATTGAAAATCAATACGACAGTGGATGACCGTGTGATGATCTTAAAGATTTTCCCTGGTCTCAGCCGCAAGTATTTTGAGTCCATTCTTCAATTGCCAGATTTGAAGGGAGTTGTTCTGGAATCGTATGGTTCGGGGAATATGCCTACAACTGGCTGGCTGCTTCAAGCTATCAGGAAGGCTTCGAAAAAGGGGATCGTCTTGATGAATGTATCCCAGTGCCCTGGAGGGAAGGTACTGATGGGGCATTATGAAACGAGTTTAGAGCTTCAAAAAGCAGGTGTGGTCAGTGGAAAGGACAGTACTGTTGAGGCTGCTGTAACCAAGCTGATGTTTTTGCTTGGGCAGAACCTCACCCCGGAGGAGACCAAATACTACCTGAGCAACAACCTGAAGGGTGAGATCGAGATTTGATTCTTACTCGGTCTTTACCAATTTAAGGTACAATTCGTCCAATTGTGCTTGTGAAATAGGTGAAGGCGAATCGTTCATGACGTCTCTTCCGGAGTTGTTTTTGGGGAATGCAATTACGTCGCGGATGGAGTCGAGGCCTGCGAACATGGAGACGAGCCTGTCGAAACCGAATGCAATTCCGGCATGTGGAGGAGCGCCAAATTTGAAGGCATTCATCAGGAAGCCAAACTGATCTTCGGCAGCCTCTTTGGTAAATCCAAGTATCTTAAACATCTTGGCCTGCAGGGCGCTGTCAAAGATTCTGACGGAACCACCACCAATCTCCACACCGTTGATAACCAAATCGTAAGCATTGGCTCTTACCTTTCCCGGATCAGTGTTCAGGAGTTCGATGTCTTCTGGTTTGGGTGAAGTAAAAGGATGGTGCATCGCAAAAAATCGCTGTGTCTCCTCGTTCCATTCGAGCAATGGGAAGTCGACTACCCAGAGTGGTTTGAAAATCTCCTTGTCGAGAAGTTCACACTGGCGGCCCATCTCGAGGCGAAGGGAGGAGATTGCCGGAAGTGTTTTTTCTTTTGCTCCCGACATGATCAGGATCAGATCGCCGGGTTTGGCACCGAAAAGATCGACCCATTTTTGCAAGTCATCGGAGGCGTAGTATTTATCTACCGAGGATTTAACAGAACCATCGCTGTTGACCTTGGCATAGATGAGTCCGGTTCCGCCAATCTGTGGCTTTTTAATAAAATCGGTGAGGGCATCCAGCTGTTTTCGGGTATATTCACCGCAATTTCCTGCACAAATTCCACCTATGTATTCGGCATCATCAAATAGTTTGAACTCTTTTCCCTTGACCAAACCTGTCAGTTCATGAATTTCCATCCCAAACCTGAGATCAGGTTTGTCGTTGCCGTATTTCTCGAAGGCTTCTGCAAAGGTCATCCTGGGAAAATCGACAATATCAATTCCCTTCAACGCTTTAAAAATATTTTTTGTCAATCCTTCGAACATATTCAGCACATCTTCCTGGTGGACATACGACATTTCGCAGTCGATTTGGGTAAATTCAGGTTGACGGTCTGCCCTAAGGTCTTCATCCCTGAAACACTTGACAATCTGGTAATATTTATCGAAACCGGCTACCATCAGCAACTGTTTGAAAAGCTGAGGTGACTGTGGGAGGGCATAAAACTGGTTGGGATTCATGCGTGAAGGGACGACAAAGTCTCTGGCACCTTCCGGTGTGGATTTGATCAACACAGGGGTTTCGGTTTCGATGAAGTTGTTGCTATCGAGATAATTTCTGACAACATGGGCCATCTTTGCCCTCAATTCGAGATTTTTGCGCACCATTTCACGGCGAAGGTCGAGGTAACGGTATTTCATTCGCAGCTCATCGCCACCATCTGTATCATCCTGAATGGTGAAAGGGGGAGTTGATGCACTGTTTAGGATATTCAGCTCAGAAATGTGGAGTTCAACCTCCCCGGTAGCCATTTTGACGTTCTTACTGGAACGCTCTCTAACCAGGCCGCGGGCTTGAACTACAAATTCGCGTCCAAGTGTTGCGGCGATGGTTTTAACAGATTCAGAGGATTGGTCGTCTACCACCAGCTGGGTCAAACCATACCTGTCGCGCAGATCGATAAAAGTCATTCCACCAAGATTTCTAACCCGTTGAACCCATCCGGCAAGCAATACTTCCTGCCCGCTATTTTCCATGCGTATTTCGCCGCAAGTATGATTTCTGTACATTTGTAAGCGATTTATTTTTCAGTCGGCTAAATTACAAAACAAAAAGATGATTCATCCTTTCGATGACGAATATTTCATGAAGAGGGCGCTGGCGGAGGCTGAACAAGCTTTTCGGGAAGGCGAAATCCCGGTAGGGGCTGTTGTCGTTTGTCAGCAAAAAATCATAGCGCGGGCTTACAACCAGACGGAGACGCTTTCTGACGTGACAGCACATGCAGAAATGCTTGCCATTACGTCGGCTTCCGGATGGCTCGGCGGGAAATATCTGACGGGATGCACACTTTATGTTACCCTCGAACCATGTGTCATGTGTGCGGGGGCATTAGGATGGGCACAAATTGAGAGGATTGTATGGGGAGCCTCCGATGCCAAAAGGGGGTTTCTGAAATTTTCACCCGAGGCACTTCATCCCAAAACTCAAATCGCAGGAGGTATTCTTGCCAATGATTGTGAGGATTTGCTCAAGCGATTTTTTGAAGCCAGGAGGTAAAGTGCTGATTCGTAGATTTAACAATTAATTGATTATCTATATTTTAACGGCATAATTTCCCCTTTTCTCCATCTCCGCCATCAGCTAATAGGCTAATTTGCTAATCAGCTAATCAAAAATTATTTCTTTTTCTCCTCTAAATAGTGTAACTTGTTGGAACCATTCCGATTGGTCCGGCAGGTAAGCTGTTCCTTTTAAAAATATCCGATAAATTACCTTCCGCTCAGAAGCTGTGCATCTTTTCGATGTCGGGAACGATCTTCCGAACTGATCAGGAATCTCCTCAACTCTTAGTCAAGAAGCAGGTTGCCGAATGAATGACTTTCAGGCGACAGGAAATTTTATGTTCAAAATTTGAACTGCCATGTTGAAAATAGCATGCTTCACTACCTCAGTTTTGGTCTCATTTTTGGTCTCATTGGGATCTCTGTTGGCAGGCAGGGATGGTTTCATTGCGTTTGAGATTTGTTCGGAAGGAACACTCCTTGCAGGGCCTACCATCGTAGTTCAACCTGTTGATCAAACCGATTGCAAAGGAAACAAGGTAACATTTTCGGTACTTGCAACCGGTGGTGCCGGTAAGTTTCATTATTTGTGGACCAGGAAGAGGCCCGTCGATACAGTGTTTTCGCTATTTGGTGCCTTGGATTCGATGAAACTTCCTATTTACAACATTGGCGTGGGGAGTGATGCGCCAAGTGGAACTATGTACCAGGTTTTGGTGGCCGATCAAAATGGGTCCATTTTGTCGAGGAACGCTGTGCTCACCGTAAATGAAATAACAGGGATATCACCAGTAGGTATTGCCACCTATACCGTCAATGAGGGGGACAATCTGTCATTTCGGGTTCTTTCTTCCGGAAATCCTCCAACCGGCTATCAATGGATTAAGAAATTTGCCAATGGTGATTGGCGGGATTTGACAGATAATTCGATCCTCACGGGTTGCAGAAGTGATCAGTTGAATTTGACCAGGATTTCGATTGCCGATTCCGGTCTCTACAAAGTCAGGGTCACCTTTCCAACTGTGAACGGAAATTTGTGCACCGAGACTTCTTCAATAACAAGAACAATTCATGTGAAACCGGTGGTCGATACTGAACATCCGGTCTTTTTGAACCTGCAGAACTGCAATCTGGCGCTTTGCCCTTCGGATTTGGTGCTGGCCAACTGGAGTGATGTGACATCTGATATACAGCCGGTAAGATTAAAATTTCATAGGCTACAAAAATTTTGTACGCAGTTTGATCTTTCGACTGAAAATTTTTCGGACAATGTAACACCGAGTGCAGACCTCGTTCTCCATTGGGGGATTTTTGAAACCTTCACTCCTTTTGACCCCATCTTGGATGAAACTGGAATGATCCTGGATGATCAGAGGGGGCAATTTTCGCTTCATTCGGAGGAGATCGATTTGGAGAGTTCAACTTCAGGCAACCAATACTACTGGATTATTTTCTGGCTTGAAGATCGGGCGGGAAATATCACTCCTCCTTCAGAAAGATACATTGTGACGGTAACTGTGCCAGCCAGACCAGATATGGTACTCAATTCTAATTGAAAATGTGCTGTAAAAATTTAAATATCAATGACAAAGGAGTTTTTGCTAAATATTTGTAATTCTTGATTCAACATCCTAATTGTTTAAAAATCTAAAATTATGGTTATGAAAACACTGTTTCACTTACCAGGAAGGTTCTCTCAAAAGTTGGGAAAACTCTTCATTTTGAATTATTTGATGCAGGTAATAGTCGTATTTTCTTTGTCGGGACAGACAATTCCCCGTCTGCCCAACTGTGCGGATACACCTTTGCATCCGATGGCCGGGAAGGTTTATACCTATTCTGTCACAATTTCACCACCCTACACAACACCGCAAAGTTATGACTGGTATGTAACAGATAATCCCGGGTTTCTTGCAGGCTCTACTTTGATCACTACCTATATCATCCCCAATTCAAAGGAGTACATCGATGCAGGCGAAGGGTATCACAATACTGCTACCGGTACCAATTCGCTGACAATAAAATGGACTGGCAAGTCGGTCATCAGCGCCAAGACCAAACCCTATTTTTTGGTTATCCATTACAGGGGAACCAATGGAACCCTTTGTGAAGCCATGAATATGAGGGCTTACAAGATTGAACCTTTCAGTGCTTTTACCCTCGATTTAACCAATGTGAATGGGATTGTTGATCTGGGACTGGATGGGTCAAACCAGGCGGTGGTGCATCATTTGTGTGCCAGGGACATTGCATCTGCGAGTTTTAATGGGACCAAAATGCTTTATGATTACGGTATTAATGAGCTAATATTCAAAGTTGTGGCGGCAAATTTCACAGGAGGCTGGAAACCAACTGTGAAGATAAGCGGGTTGGTAGGGAGCCAGACCGTCGGGAGTGTGGAATGGTCAGCGTCGACCATTTTTGCAGGTACGAATCCGATGACAAAGACCGGTGATACCTGGACTCCTGTCAACAAGGTTCCGGCTCCGGCAGATAACCTAACTTCTGATGGGGAGGCAATTTACATCCGTGTAACTGTACAGAACAACGATTACGAAGGGACAGTTGATACTCCTGTTACCCTTGCCCTCAACGGGCTTACGGATGACGGGGATGAGGATGTTCATTATGCGGATTGCCTGGCGGATGGTTTCACGAATGACGTTGCCACACAGGTAATTTTGGCTCGTCCCACACTGACCAGCAACACAGGAACACCAACGCAAGCGTTTCTTCCATAGTATTCTTCTTCCATGATTTCAGGTTCAGTGCCTTCCCATGGCATGACAGCAATGTTACTATTGCTCATCTGCGGGGTGCAGGGGTTTGCTCAGATGGTCAACCTCTACACTGTGGGTGATACCTGCCAATTTGAAATAGCTCCTGTACCTGGAATTACCTATTGCTGGAAAGTAGCAGAGAAACCGGATTTTAAAAAGTATACAAATATTGACAAAGTTAGGTTTCTTCGTGGAAGTGATCAATCTGTCGTTCTCTTGAAATGGAGATCTGCCGGAACATTTTTCCTGTCGGTGACCGGTTTTAATGAAATTGGTTGTTCCAACGTCAAAGTTTATCCGGTTGTGGTGGTTGAAGGCCATGTACCTCAGGCAAAAAACGATTATATTTCGGCCGGCTTGCTGAAAAGTGTTCAGATAGAAGTACTTAATAATGATTACGATGCATCCGGAGATTTAGATACCATGTCATTAAGGATTTTGTCCAAGCCAAACTTTGGATGTGTCACTTTGATAAAGAATGGTATCTTGAATTATTTGCCATTGGGATCTAAAACCGGTAGAGATCTCTTCTATTACAGCATATGTGATCTGAGCAAACAATGTGACACGGCCATGGTTGTTGTTGATGTAAAGGAACCTTCGCTCTATTTGCCCGAAGGTATCTCACCGAATGGGGATGGATTGAATGACAAATTTGTGATTGGTGGATTGGCATCTTATCAGAAATCAGCCCTTACCATATTCAGTCGCGAAGGTGTCGTTGTCTATCGCACTGATGACTATACCAATGACTGGGATGGCGTTCCGAATGTAGGCAGGTACCGGAAAGGGAGAGTTCCCTCGGGCACTTATTATTACATTCTCCATTTGGGAGGCATCGGAAGGGTGATCAAGGGCTTCCTTTTTGTCGCAATGTAATGAATTTCTTAGTGCATGAGGTAAACAAAGCCTTTCAGGTAACGGGCAGTTCCACCCAGGTGGAGTACATAATAGTAGGTACCAGTGGGTAACACAGTTCCATCTTTTACTGCGGAATTCTGACTCTGGCCAGCCCAATCGTTTTGGTAATCTGTGGATCTGTAAATCATCTGCCCTGCTCTTGTATAGATTGTTAAGGATGAATTTTTGTAATCTTCTATTCCACGAATCACAAAGTACTCATTGTGTCCGTCTCCATTTACTGAGATGGCTTCGGGAATCCAGACCGGACCCTTATAGATGTCAATTGTTACGAGGGCTGTATCGCAAGTGTTTGAACCGTTGCATATCTGGTACATGAACTGGTCGAGCGTTGCTTTCCGGGTATCCGGAGAATAGATGATGGTTCCATCTGCCCTGACAACTGCGGTACCGAATTTGGGCTTGTTGATGACGGATAATGTTCTTTTGTCGAAGTCATTTTTGGTAGAGAAGTCATTGTTAAGAACATGAATATGAATAGAATCTGTCCATGCGGTTCTCACATAATCCGCATTTGCAATCAAATTGTCAGGTTCAAAGGGGTACTGGAAACTCTTGGATGAACTGCATCCAAAAGCATCAGTTACCTCTAATGAATAGATCCCTGAACCTTTGATCAATACCTTTGGATTGTTGGCATCTCCAACAATTTCACCCTTGGTCGAGGTCCAAAGATATTTGAGCGCCATTCCTTTTGAACCTCCTCCATCGATGAGCATAGAACCATCCTTATTCGGATTTTGCGGGTAAATTATTCCAACTTTTGGCCCAGAGATGAATGTTACGCGGACAGTGTCTGTACCGGAAACCTGAAACAAATCGGTGACTGTCAGCAAGATTCTGAATGTAACTGGAAATGAACCACTGTATCCGGGTGAAAGGTTCAAATTGGTTGTGACACTGTTTTTCTGTGAAAGAACTCCTCCGGGATCGAGAAGATCCCATCGGTAGGTTAAATGATCACCTTTTGATTTTGATGCCGTCAGGATAATAGTGTTGCATACCCCCGTTATGGTGTCTTTTCCGGCTACAGCCGACACTGGTGAAGAGATAACTTTCACGAATCCTACTTTCATGTTCTTGCATCCTTTGGAATTAAATACGGTTACTGTGAAGTAATAGTCTCCATGCTTTTTCCACAGAACGGGCAGAACAGGTAAGCTATTTGTAGTTGTATATTCGACTTCGGCAGTCCCTGCAAGATCAGCATCCTGAAATGTTGGTTTGTTGTAGATGCGCCACGCATAGCTATCCCCGGAGGCTTGCACTACCGCAAGACTCTTCTGCTGCCCTTCAACAACGACAATTCCCACCTGTGCCACGGAAATTTCCGTCACCAACAGTGCAGGCAAAAGGAGAAGCCAAGCAAGTCTAAACCAACTGTGAAGCATCATTCAGCTTTTCATCTGTTTATAATTTGTTTTATAAAGGCCAGACGTAATTGTCATGAGGTGATAATCAGCCCGATAGATGATGTGAAAATCATGGCGAATCTATACCTGTAATTTCTTTTTGTCGGATGCAAGAACTTGGAGATCAGCGAAGCCAATCCTCACCTTTACGAATGCGGTAGGTGGAATCACATTGGTTCCTCAATTTCATGCATCCAATAGATCATCAATACAACAATTGATATTTTTGCTCTTGACGGAGGAAGTCAAACTGTACAAAGTTTCTTCCAGGCACTTCACAGAAAGGTTCTCACGCAAATAGACATACCAATCAAGGGATGTTTGTGTATCAAACATTCAGGATTCTCCTGATCAACAGGGTTGGTTTTTACAACCATGATCAATATTTAAGGATTGGATATAACTTCCCCACACTTCAATATGGTCGAAGTCTTTTCAAGGACAGAACTCCCGGTCAAACCATTACGGAAGCGTTTGAACCACAAATGCTCCAGTTGAAGGATCGCTTGTAACCGTTGGACGTTTGTTTAGTGTCTGTGTAGCAATGTCTTCATAGGTAGAAGCTGGTGCTGCACAGGTGGCATTGTCGATGTCGGCATCTCCAGATCCATTTACTGCTTCAACTGCCATCACCACACTTTCATCGGACAGGCCTTCAAATAAACCATTGGTTACCGTTAATTTAATATAGACAGATACACCAAGGGAGGTATTTGGAACAACTGTATTAACAGCTGCTCCTGCAAAAGTTAGAGGCGTTCCCGAAACGGCAGTTTGAGCCGATCCAATGGCTGTAAGTCCGGATGCAAAGGTCTTGTCGACTGTCCATTCAACGAGGGCAGTCTGTCCTGTTTGAAGTCCGGATAGCTTGAAAGATGGCGTGAAAGAGCCGGTAAAATTGGCAGCAACCACCTCGTAGTATAGTTTGTTCACCCCATAGTCATAGACCATGTTGGGCGCTACAAATTTGGCTGAGGCGATGTCGGCGAAACACTGACTATCGTTGGTACCATAGGCCAATGGTAACAAATCACTGCTTTTGACATTCAGAATATCTACCGTGAAGGCGTTCTTCGGCAAAATTGGGTAGACTTTCATGTTGTTTGAGCAAGTGGGTCCTTTGTATTCAAGCACCATAAAGAGCGGATTGGTAGCATCCACTCCTTTGAGACCGGCAGAGGTCCAGGTTAGATTCGTTTTTGTTGGTGAGGCGGCCGATGCTGAGGATGTGCGGTAATTGGTTGCCCCATTCAGGATGTTGGTACCGTCGGCCAAAATTTCTACTGCCGTTTTTGCCCCGGCAGTAACGAAAGTAGTTGATTTGGTGGCGTACCAGTAAGTTGTTCCACCTGTAGGATTAAGTATGGCAGAATAGTCGTAAGGCTTTCCTGCGATAGGATGCAACGGATCATCCGTGCAAGTAGTCGGTTGAGGTGCAGATCCGGTAACAGCAGTCTGACCAAGCGCAGAAGTGGCAACCATCCCGGTTACCAACAACGAAAGAATCAATTGTTTCATAAAATAAAAATTTAAGGGAGAAAAAAATTTGATTGTTCAATCGGGCCTTTCGGTCCGGTATATTATTGCCAAATGTTTGCGTTTTTTTATTTGAAGCAATGGATTTTGGGTTCAGGTTGTTGAAGGAGACTACAGGACGGGGTTTGATGGTTATGGCAATGGTATGGTGAATGGATTCGTTCCCTGACAGATCGACTACCCAGTAGGTGATGGTATGAACCACATTCAGGTAGGTGGTTCCATCGCCAGGAAAGAAAATATCTGTTGGATAGGCTGATGGCTGCCCGGTACCAGAAATGGAAGCCGGTGACCCCGGACCGGTGAAATCAATTCTCCAGTGCAAGATTAATTGATTGGCTGGCGTGCAGTTGTCTGAAAAAGTCGTGGGATCTGCATCCAACGCTGTATTGCCATGCCTGAATTGATAATAGTCGGGATTAGGGTTGATTTTTAGTAGGTTGGAAACGATAGAGGCTGATATGAGGTCTTCTACACAAAAAGAGAAGGGAGAAGGAGGAATGAGTACCGGAGGGATTAAATCCTGAAACAGAACAGTTCTGGTAACTGTTGAATCGCAGAGCGTCAATGAATTTGTGGCAGTTAGGTTGATTAATCCACTTCCTGACAAGGACCATTTGATGTCGACAGAATCTTTGACAGAAGAGCCAACAATATTTCCGCCGGTGACTGACCAGCTGTTTGTCACATTCGGTTGGGGGTTGTTCCAATATCTTACCTGAGAACCAGGACAGTTGGTTCCACTACCGACGGTTGAGATGGCAGGGGTGGGTGTCGGAACCACAGTGGCAGCAGTTGTTCCTATAACCGGATCGCATCCATAGCCATCCACCACAGAAAGGGTATAAACTCCTGAATTGGCGAGAACCGCAAAAGGTATGGCCGGATCCTTGGTGGTTGATGTAAATCCGTTCGGACCTGACCAGCTGTAGGTTATCGGATTTCTTCCTCCTGCAAGTCCGGCTTTTAAATAAATTGTATTCCCGGAGCAAATTGTTGCGGATGGATTGACAATTGGGGTGATGGTAAACGGAATTGGAGCCAGGGTTCCAAAAGATATGTCGTCCAATCCAAAATCGTTTCCACCCAGCGCCGTCTGAAGGTCAACGATTTGAATAATGGCTGTGGTATTGGCTCCAGAATTCCAGTTGCCGTAGAATCTCTGCCAGTTGTAGGGTGGATTGTTGTTGGAGGCTCTGGCAGACAATGGAGCGGTGGTCCCCACCAACACACCGTTGACGCTGAATTGCAAATTTGCGTAAGGCGAGACGTTGTTAAGACTCGCAGCCCAGGCGGCGAAATAGTATTCCGTATTCGGCAATACAGTGACAGTTTCCTGCCAGGCTACCACCGGAGGATTGGACCCACTTCCGTTGACAAGCAGGAAATTTCCTGTATTGCTTGTATGGTCCCTGCCCCAAAAATTGGAATGGTAAAAAGTAGGATCAGATCCTACGGCATACAAGCCTTCAGGGAAAAGGCCGTTTGGTGCAGTGGTACTGCCATAGGCACTCGTAAATCCGGTATTTCCCGCAGAAAAATCACCGTTGGTCACCAATTCTGTAGAAACCGGCAGTGTGGCAGATCCAGTGCAACCAAATGCGTTTGTCGAAGAGACCGTATAGTTGCTTGCGATGTCAACCAGAATTGGATTGATTGTCTCTCCGGTACTCCACAAATAGGTAGTGCCTCCTCCGGCAGTAAGACGAATATGGCCAGGGACCGCGCAATAATTTGGCTGGATGGTGACATTAGGTTTTGGGTAGACTGTGACGGTGACTGTTGCAAAACTGCTGCAATTCGTTGAAGGGTTGAAGTAGCTTACCATGTATGTCGTTGTTACATTTGGATAGGTTACCGGTGGATTGGCGACAGAAGAAGTAAAGCCTGCCGGACTGGAGCTCCAGGAGATCACAGGTGTTGTCGTTGCGGCCACTCCGCTCAAATTGAAATTGTCAATGGCCCAATATCTTGCGCGTTGATCGCTGTAATAGTAAAAGCGAATGTACAAAGTTGCCTGGTTGATATAAGCAGATAAATCGTAGGATGCATTCTTGAACGAATTGGACGAACCCTGGCCGGAGGTAAAACTATCCACATCTGACCAGCTGGTTCCGTTGGTGGAAACCTGCACTTTGGCTGCCTCATTGTTTACATTTTCGAATCTGAAATAGTGCCAAAAATTTAGCGTCAGCGACGAATAGCCAACAGTATTGATGGCAGGTGATTTTAGGTAGGTTTCAGTCTTGGTTCCGTTTTGAGAGCGGCTGTCTGAGAGGTAGAAAGGTGATAGGTCATTGGAATGGAAGGTCGTACCGCCCAAGGCATGGCCATCGTTCTGTTTTGTCCATGCGGCTGAGGAAGGTGTTCCTCCGGTCGAGTTGTTGACAGTTGTCCATCCTGGAGCTGTTAGGTTGAAATTTTCTGAAAGCAGTGCAACTGTCGTTGGGGGTGGAATATTAGAGTTAGAGGAGAGGGTCACCGGTCCACCTTCGCAGGTGGCAGAGATGGAAGAGGAGGCATTCACAACAGGGGCTGCAATTACTGTGGTAACAACAGAATTATTTGATGTACAATTATTTGCATCCTTAATGTTGACTATATAACTTCCTGATGCTGTCGTTGCCGGGTTTAATATCACTGGAGCTTGGCTGCTACTTGAAAATGAATTGGGTCCCGACCACGTATAGGTATAGGGAGATGTTCCGCCTATGCCGGTTGCATTCAGATTGAGAAGGGTATTTGTACAAACCGGACTGTTGGAAGCGGCAATGACACCAAGTGCAGCGGTAGGTTCGCCAACATTGACAGATTGATCGAAGAGGCAACCCGCGGCATCTTTGACACGGATGGTAAAGGCTCCTGCAGAGAGAGCTGTAAAAGTTCCACTTGCCTGGTAGGTTGCCCCGCCGTTGATGCTGTAAGTATACCCTGCTGTTCCACCACTTCCGGCTACTGTTACTGCTCCTGTGGCATTGCCTTTGCACAGGACGTTGGTTTGGGCTGTGACCAGTGCAGTGAGTGAGGTTGTAGGTTCGGAGATGGTAAAGTTTTGATTGACAATACACCCTGCAGCATCTTTAACTGTCACGATGGAGGTCCCTGCAGAGCGTGCTGTAAAAGTTCCGCTTGCCTGGTAGGTTGCCCCGCCGTTGGTGCTGTAGGTGTACCCTACGGTTCCACCACTTCCGGCTACAGTTAACGCTCCTGTGGCATTGCCTTTGCAAAAAACGTTGGTTTGGGCTGTAATTATGGCTGAGAGTGAGGCTGCAGGTTCGGTGATGGAAACGCTTGCCGAAGTGACGTTTCCGCTGTCGTTGGCGTTGACAGTCCACGTACCCACGGTCAGACCGGTAAAAGATCCATTGGTATTGGTAGCAGATCCGGGAGTCAATGTGTAATTAACGGTACCACCTGTTCCACCGGTCAACACCGAGACGATTGTTCCGTCGTTGCCGCTGTGGCACGAGACATTGGTGGCAGTCAGGATGAGAGAAGCTGAATTTGCGTGGACGAACGAAGGAGTCGCACCTGCAAAGGGAATAAATAATGCAATGGAAAGCAGATGGTTCAGCAACTGGCAGACGACTCGCTCAAAAGAGATCTTTTGAATGAATTGCCTTGTGCCCGAGACGTTTAAGAAACGATTTTCCGGGAACAACCAGACGAAGTCCAATTTTCGTGAACTTCTTTTTAAATTTAACTTTCGTTGCATATTTAAGGGAAATATCCAATTACTTAGTTAATTCCAAAATTTAGAATATAGTAACCTTGAAAAAATTACAAATTATTGTCAGAACATGTTAAATAACTAATTTTAAGTTGTTTAAAATTGATTCTTTCACGTTATTTAAAACAATTAAAAAGGAGAAATTCCTTTAAAAGTACCAACTTTTTTTTTCAGGCAATGGAATTTAGGTTCAGAATAAAGATTTGGTAAATATCATTATGTCAAATAAGTTTGATTTCAACTTAAAATAGGTACTTTGTTTGATAGGTTGGGATTAAATTTAGATCTCATAGTTGATAATTGGTTATGATAACTCCGGCTTTTAATTAGACCAAATATAAACTACTGTCAGCGCATGGTATAGTCCCTGAATCAAGCTTACTATCTGACAGAACTAAATTTTCATCTATATTTTTGGAACAGAAAGAGGTTGTCCCGAATGGTAGAGACAGCCTCTTTTGGGTGGAAGTATTTTTGAGATGAACTACTTGCCACTGTTCTCAAGCAGGGAAAGTGAATTTTTCCACTGCAACATGGAGGGAAGGATTACTTCGCGACCTGATAGAGGTCTTCGATTTTGACCACCTGAACCGAAGTTGAGTCCTTCAATGTTTTGGAGATTAATCCATAAGGAGCCACTATTACTTCATCTCCGGCAGCAATGCCACTTTTTATTTCGATTCGGGTATTGTCCTGAATTCCTGTTTTAACCTTCACCTTCCAGGCAAGTTTGTTTTTCACAACAAAGACAACTTCATGTTGCTCTGGCTCTTTGGGTGCAACCTCCTTGGCATTGGTATCATTGGTTCCCTCTTTCTCAACCTGGTCTTTGGCCTTTTTTATGGTACCATCGTCGCCACGGGTGGTAACAGCCTGAATAGGTACTGAAATAATACCTTTCCGGGTATCTGTCTGGATCTCGACTGTTGCGGACATTCCCGGTAGGAAGGGATATTTTAAGGTATCTTTCTCAACCAGATCCTGGTAAGATTTGGCAAGAAGCAATATTTTAACATTAAAATTGGTAACCTGATCAACAGTTGTTCCTGTCACATTGGCTGAGCTGGCAATCTCAATGACAAGGCCTTTGAATTTTCTTTTCAGGTAGGCATCAATTTCGATGATGGCGGTATCATTTTTTTGGACCTTGACGATATCATTCTCGTTAACTTCAACTTTTACCTCCATCGTTGCAAGGTCGGCTACGGTCATCAGTTCAGTCCCCGCGAACTGATTGGTACCCACCACTTTTTCTCCTTTTTCTACATTTAATTTTGAAACGGTTCCATCAATCGGAGAGAAAATTTTTGTCTTTGTCAGGTTTTCGGATGCTTCGCGAACGCTTGATTCGGCACTCTTTACAGAATACCGGGCAGCCTGTACTTCTGAAATGGCAACTTTCCATCCGGCTTCAATGGTCTCGAATTCGGATTTTGGTATGGTTTTCTTTTCGAGCAACTGTTTGGAGCGCTGGTAATTGAGTTCTTTCTCAATGAGCTGGGCTTCGGCTTGCGCCAACCTGGCCTTTTGGGTGTTGAGTGTTGCCTCGATTCTGCTGAGGCTAGATTGGTAAATATCTGGTTTGATGACCACCAACAGATCGCCTTTTTTGACCCTGTTTCCCTCTTTTACAGGAAGTTCAATGATCTCGCCGGGAACTTCAGGGCTAATCTTAACCTCTTTTTGGGGTTTCAATTTACCATTGGCCGTTATGATTTCTGTGATATTTTGGGTGATGACCTTCTCGGTAGCCACTTTAACAGTCAAATCTTTCCCAAACCAACCCATCTTTTTTCCCACCAGCAACAAGATGATGATAACCACTCCGAGACCGATTATCCAGGGCATCTTACTTTTGTTCTTTTTCATTTGAAGTTGATTAGCTATTTATTATTTCAAAATGTTCAATTTTAACGCCTTGCTTTGGCGGGAGGGGCCGAAAACCCGCCTATTCTTTAAAACATGAGGAAAGTTTTAAAAGTGCTCATAAAAATAGCATAATTTTGTGTGACGAGCATCCTTTTAGAGGATCAATTGCATGAGATCATTTAAAAACATTCAGTTATGTACGGTAAGATCAAAGAACACCTTCAGAACGAACTGCAATCCATACGTGAAGCGGGACTATACAAGAAAGAGCGTCTGATTGTTTCTCCTCAGGATGCTGTGATCAGGCTTGCCTCGGGAGAAGAGGTACTCAATTTTTGTGCGAACAACTACCTTGGACTCTCCAGCCATCCGGCGTTGATTCAGGCTGCGACAGAGGCTTTGCATTCACATGGATATGGAATGTCGTCGGTGCGATTTATCTGTGGCACGACAGATCTGCACAAAACGCTTGAAGAGCGGATTGCGAAGTTCTTTGGTACAGAAGATACCATCCTTTATGCTGCATGTTTTGATGCCAATGGAGGGATCTTCGAACCCTTGTTTTCGGAGGAGGATGCCATCATTTCAGATTCTTTGAACCATGCTTCCATTATTGATGGTGTGCGTTTGAGCAAGGCAAAAAGATTCAGGTACCTGAATGCAGATATGGAAGATTTGGAGAACCAGCTGATACTTGCGAAAGAGGCCAGATTCAGAATTATTGTCACAGACGGCGTCTTCTCGATGGATGGCAATGTGGCCCCGCTTGATAAGATCAATTTACTGGCCAAGAAATATGATGCCCTGATCATGGTCGACGAATGCCATTCGGCCGGTGTTGTTGGGGAAACGGGTCGAGGGGTCACCGAATTGTTTAACGTCAGGGGGGAGGTTGACATTATCACGGGTACCCTTGGAAAGGCTTTTGGTGGGGCACTCGGTGGATTTACAACAGGCAGGAGAGAGGTGATAGAATTACTTCGTCAGAGATCAAGACCTTATCTTTTTTCCAATTCCTTACCTCCTGCTGTGGTGAATGCCGGAATAAAGATGTTCGAGATGATGGAAGCGACCTCCGATTTGCAACAGAAGCTTCATCATAACACGGCCTATTTTATGAAGGAAATGAAAGCTGCAGGGTTTGATATCAAGCCCAGCAAATCGGCTATTTGTGCTGTGATGTTGTATGATGCCAAGCTTTCACAGGATTTTGCCGCTCAACTTTTGGAAGAAGGAGTCTATGTGATCGGTTTTTATTATCCGGTAGTTGCCCAGGGGCAGGCCCGCATCCGCGTTCAACTTTCTGCGGCGCACCAGCAGGCGCATCTGGAGAAAGCCGTTGCAGCCTTTAAAAATGTTGGTAAGAGATTGGGTGTTATAGGCTGAGGCATGTCACATGCACACGAAAGTTCTTCTTTTTTGACTTTTCCAGTCCCCTGTTTTGTACACAAATAAAATTAATTTTACTGCTCCGATTGTCCAATTGTTCTTCATTGCCTGCTGAGAAGAACTTTGTGAATGGTTGGCCTCTTTTTATATCAATAACTTTACAAGAATGAGAAAAATTTTAGTTGGCTTGTTTGCTTTGGTACTTCTACTCTCCTTTCAATTGAAAGCTGATGAAGGGATGTGGTTGCCTTCCCTGGTAGGGAAATTAAACATTGACAAGATGCATCAGATGGGTTTAAAACTGAGTGCCGAACAGATTTACAGCATCAACAATTCAAGTCTGAAAGATGCCGTCGTGGCTTTGGACCGTGGATCCTGCACGGCGGAGATCGTTTCGGCGGATGGACTTTTGTTAACCAACCACCACTGCGGATTTGGAGAGATTCAAAGGCATAGTTCAGTTGAACACGACTATCTGAAAGATGGTTTCTGGGCCATGAGCCGCGATCAGGAACTTTCAAACCCCGGCAAAAGTGTCACCTTCCTGGTAAGGATGGAGGATGTGACCGAAAAAGTGATGAATGGGATTTCAGATACCATGTCATTGGTTTCGCGCAATGAAAAGATGATGAAAGCCATGAGCGCCATCGAGAAAGAGGCCAAGGGGGACACAAAATATGAGACCAGGGTTAGGCCCCTGTTTGAAGCAAATACATTCTATCTGTTTGTAACAGAGACATTCAGGGATATTCGATTGGTTGGTACGCCACCTCAATCGATAGGAAAATTTGGAGGTGAAGAGGACAACTGGATGTGGCCCCGTCACACTGGTGATTTTTCGATGTTCCGGATCTACTGCTCCCCCGATGGCAAACCTGCCGATTATGCAAAGGAAAACGTTCCTTACCATCCCAAACATCACCTTCCTGTTTCTCTAAAGGGTGTTCAGATGAACGATTATGCCATGGTGATGGGTTATCCCGGCAGGACCAACCGTTACCTGACCTCTTTCGGATTAAAGTATACGATGGATGTAGTCAATGTCATCCGCATCAAGGCCAGGGCTGCCAAATTGGAGATCATTCGTGACTACATGGCCAAAGGCGAAAAGAACAGGATCCAGTATGCGTCCAAGTTTGCAGGCAGCTCGAACTATTACAAATATTCGATTGGTCAAAACATGGGTCTCAGTAATTTGAATGTGATAGACAAGAAGGTGGCCATTGAAAAGGAGTTCATGGCATGGGTGAACAAGGATGCAGCCAGGAAAGTCAAATATGGCGAGGCATTGGGTTACATTGCGAAATCGTACCAATCTGTTGAAGAAAAAGTAGCCTCTGAATATGCCCGGGAAGCCCTCCTGGGAGGTCCCGAAATCTTCATGTTTTCGGCCAGGGCAAGTGCTTTGGCAGTTGAATTGAAGGGTGGCAAAAAGGATAAAATTGAGGCTGCTGCCGAAAAATTAAAGTCTTCATTGGCTGGATTTTACAAAGATTTTGATGCAGAAACAGATCAGAAAATCACTGCTGTACTGACAAAAATGTATGCCGAAAATGTAGCCACAAAATACCAGCCATCCTTTTTAGCAGAGATAAATAAGAGGTTCAAGGGAGATTATTCTGCTTATGCTGCTTATGTTTTCAAGAAAAGTATTTTTCCGGATCAGCAAAAACTTGAGTCCTTTCTGAAAAAACCCTCCAAAAAAATTCTTGACAAGGATCCGGTTTTCACAGCCATGTTGTCGATGATGGAGGCCATGAAGGTGATTGGCGAAGATGTGCGCAAATCGACTTCAAAACTCGATGATGGAAGAAAGCTTTTTGTAGCCGGCCTTAACGAAATGAACAAAGATCAGAAACTCTATCCGGATGCAAATTCAACGATGCGACTGACCTATGGAAAAGTTGGGGATTACAATCCCAGGGATGGTGTGCATTACAACTATTTCACTACTTTAAAAGGATATGCCGAAAAAGGGAAGGCCGGAGACGCTGATTTTGATTTTCCTCAAAAGCTTGTTGACATGTACCATGCCGGCAACTACGGAAGATATGCCGATCAGGACGGATCGCTGCATACCTGTTTTACCACCAACAATGATATTACGGGCGGAAACTCGGGTAGTCCGGTGATCAATGCCAACGGCGAACTAATTGGAATTGCCTTCGACGGCAACTGGGAAGCCATGAGTGGAGACATCGCCTACGAAGCAGATTTGCAGAAATGCATCAATGTAGATATTCGCTTCGTCCTATGGATCATCGATAAATTTGCCGGGGCAAAACATCTTGTAGACGAGATGACGACTGTTAATTGATCCCTTGCCATGACTAATGAACCGTCTCCAAAGATTACCATGTACACGGACGGTTCCTCCCTGGGCAATCCGGGTCCGGGTGGATACGGAACATTACTTTTGTTTGGTAAATTCAGGAAGGAGCTATCCGCAGGATATCGTCTGACCACCAACAACAGAATGGAGTTGATGGCCGTTATTGCCGGATTGGAAGCACTGAAACATATAAATTCGGAGGTTTCCATCTATACTGACTCGAGGTATGTGGTTGATGCGGTGGAAAAGGGATGGCTCCTCAATTGGATGAAGAACAGGTTTAAGGGGAAGAAAAATAGTGATCTTTGGATGCGGTTCTATGAAATTTATCAGGTTCACAAGGTGAAGTTTTTTTGGGTAAAGGGCCATGCAGCCATTCCTGGAAACGAAAGGTGCGATCAGTTGGCGGTGGAAGCCGCCAATGGCGCAAACCTATTGGAGGATGAGGGTTTTCAAACTGAGAAACAGATGATTTAACACGGAGGATCTTAGATTAAGCTAAAATATACCAAGCATTGCCTATGATGCGTTTGCTCTACAATACCAGCATTCATGCCTATCATTTTTTGATCTGGTTGGCTTCCTTTAAAAATGCCAAGGCCCAAAAGTGGTTGGCGGGTAGGAAAAATCTCTTCGATAGGCTTCGTCATGAAGTTGTTAAGGGTAAACCGTTGTTGTGGTTTCATGTCTCATCACTTGGTGAATTTGAACAGGCAACACCTGTCATTGAAGGAGTTAAAAGAGATTTTCCAGGTTACAGAATTTTACTGACATTCTATTCTCCATCCGGGTACGAACAAAAAAAGGATTATCCACTTGCCGATTATGTTTTTTACCTTCCGTTGGATACTCCGGGCAATGCCTCAAGGTTTCTTGATATAGTTAAGCCAGACAAGGTTTTTTTTGTAAAATATGAGTTTTGGTTCAACTTTCTCACGGAGTTGAAGAGAAGGAATATCCCTACGTATATTTTTTCGGCACTTTTTCGTCCTACCCAGTTTTTCTTTCAACCCTGGAGCAACTGGTTTAGAAAAACTTTGAAGGCATATACACACATCTTCGTCCAAAACCAGAGTTCATTTGATATTCTTCAGAAATTTGGGTTTGAGAACGTCTCTATCAGCGGTGATACCCGTCTCGACAGAGTGGCCCAGATCGCAAGGAATTCAGCCGAATTGCCAAAGCTGGTAAACTTCTGCGAAGGAAGTAAAGTTATAGTCGCCGGAAGTACCTGGCCTGAAGACGAAGTTCTCTTCCTAAAATTTGTCAATGAATGCAAACACGCTGTCAAATTCGTTGTTGCACCCCATGAGGTAAATGCTGAATCACTGGAACGAATTGCCTCCCAGCTTCTACGGCCGTACATTTTTTATTCTGCCAATTCGACCATGCAACAATTGAAAGAGGCCGATGTGCTCATCGCCGATGGTTATGGCTACCTGGTTTCGGTTTACAGGTATGCAAAAATTGCTTATGTAGGTGGAGGATTTACCTCCGGCATACACAGCATTCTTGAACCTGCAGTTTATGGCATGCCAGTCGTTTTCGGACCCGATTATCAGAAATTTCACGAAGCCCTGGAGATGATTCAGCTGGAGGCTGCCCACTCTGTTGCCAGTTATGAGGAGCTGTACAACCTCTTTGAAAGTTACCTGACAGATCCTGAAAGGCTCGCAAAAGAGAGCCGGTTTGCCTCCCAATACGTTGAAAGTAACTGCGGAGCAACCGAACAGATCGTTCGCTATTTTTTTGAAAAATAGCCTTTTTAACCCTCTGTCCCTAACCTGATTTTTTTCGTTAAAATCTTCCCAAATTATTTTTTTTGTTAACATTTTGGATTGAAAAATTATTTAATGAATTGAATAACTGTATATTAACATGTTAAAGTTGATAACTTTTATTTATTATCAGAATATTTGCTATCCGGAAAAATGACTTTGTACCTATCTTTATACCAGAAGAATTTTACGCATCAGCGGCATTTTCTAACTGAAAAAACCTTAATAATATATTGTTCGACGAATACTATCTACCATGGAACTTAACGACGTAACTGCTATGAAAAAAAATACCCAACTCAAAAATTATTCCAACGAAGAGGCATTTGAAGCCTCCTTGAAATATTTTCAAGGCGATGAGTTGGCTGCAAGGGTTTGGGTCAACAAATATGCCTTGAAAGACTCCTATGGCAATCTATTCGAACTGACTCCCGACGACCTGCACCACAGGTTGTCGTCCGAGATTGCACGCATTGAAAAAAAATATCCGAATCCACTTTCGGAGAAAGAGCTCTTCGACCTGTTTGCTGAATTTAAATACATTGTTCCGCAAGGTGGCCCGATGACAGGGATCGGCAATGATTTTCAGACTGGATCGCTGTCCAATTGTTTCGTAGTTGGGAATGGAGCGGATTCCTATGGCGGGATCATGATGGTCGATCAGGAGCAGGTCCAGTTGATGAAAAGACGTGGAGGAGTTGGTCACGACCTGTCTCACATCCGTCCGAAAGGCTCACCGGTGAAAAATTCGGCACTCACTTCTACCGGGATTGTTCCTTTTATGGAGCGTTTCTCCAACTCAACAAGGGAGGTAGCTCAAGATGGCCGCAGGGGAGCCCTGATGCTTTCCGTTTCAATAAAGCATCCTGATTCAGAGCAATTTATTGATGCAAAAATGGATGAAGGCAAGGTGACAGGTGCCAATGTGAGCGTCAAGATCGACGATGAGTTCATGAAAGCAGTGCGCAACGCGACCACTTACCAACAAAAATATCCCATCAACAGCAGCGAACCGGTCTATACCAAGGAGACCGATGCGGCCAAACTCTGGCAAAAAATCGTCTTCAATGCCTGGAAATCTGCAGAACCGGGTATTCTTTTCTGGGACACAGTTATTCGTGAGTCGGTCCCTGATTGTTATGCCGATCTCGGATATGGGACAGTTTCTACCAATCCTTGCGGGGAAATTCCACTTTGCCCTTATGACAGCTGCCGTTTGATTGCAATCAACCTATATTCTTATGTTGACCAGCCATTTACAGAGCAGGCCAAATTCAATTTTCCACTTTTCAGGTCGCACGTAAGGCTTTCCCAGCGAATCATGGATGACATCATCGATCTGGAGCTGGAGAAAATTGATGCCATTTACGATAAAATCGTTGCCGATCCCGAAATGGAGGAGATCAAAAAAGTTGAATTGAACCTATGGGCTAAAATAAAGGAGAAGGCCATCAATGGCAGAAGAACCGGGATAGGCATCACAGCAGAAGGGGATATGCTGGCAGCCCTTGGATTGCAATACGGATCTGAAAATGCCATCGATTTCTCTGTAGAAGTACACAAAATAGTTGCACTTGAGGCATACCGTGGCTCCGTGCTGTTGGCAAAGGAACGTGGCGCATTCCCAATCTATGATGCGAAGAAGGAGCTCAGCAACCCATACATCAAACGTCTTGCTTTGGCCGATCCGGAACTCTACGAAGAGATGTCGAAATTTGGCCGCCGTAACATTGCCCTGCTTACCATTGCCCCTACCGGAACGACCAGTCTGATGACACAAACCACTTCCGGCATCGAACCTGTTTTCATGCCGGTGTACAAGCGCAGGAGAAAGGTCAACCCAAACGACAAGGAGGCACGCATCGATTTTGTAGATGAGATGGGTGATTCATGGGAAGAGTACATCATCTTCCACCACAAATTCAAAGTATGGATGGAGATCAATGGTTACAAGACCAACAAAAAATACAGCAGCGACGAGATTGATGAAATTGTCAGCAAGTCTCCCTATTTTAAGGCGACTTCCAACGACATCGACTGGATGGCCAAGGTCAGGATGCAGGGGCAGATTCAAAAGTGGGTCGATCATTCTATCTCGGTGACCATCAACTTACCAGAAGATGCAACCGAAGAACTGGTTGGTAAACTATTCTTCTCGGCCTGGGAAAGTGGTTGCAAAGGAGTAACCGTCTACCGAGAAGGCTCCAGATCTGGGGTGTTGCTCTCCACCAAAGACAAGAAGAAAGACGGAGTTTTCCCAACCAAGCGGCCAGAAATATTAGAGGCAGAAATAGTTCGATTCCAGAACAACAAAGAGAAATGGATCGCATTTATTGGTCTGATTGATGGTAAACCTTACGAGATCTTCACAGGTTTGGCAGATGACGAGGACGGAATTCTTCTTCCACGTTCTGTGACAGATGGTTGGATCATCAAAAACAGGGATGAAAATGGGGTTTCCCGCTATGATTTCCAGTACCGGAACAACAGGGGTTACAAGACGACCATCGAGGGCCTCTCCTTCAAATTCAATCCGATATTCTGGAACTATGCCAAGCTTATTTCAAGCGTGCTCAGACACAGCATGCCAATTGAAAAAATTGTAGAGTTGATCACCAGCCTGCAATTTGATGTGGAATCGATCAATACCTGGAAGAATGGTGTAGCGCGTGCGCTGAAGAAATATATCCCGAACGGTACTTCGTGCGAAGATGCAAAATGCGAAGGGTGTGGCTCGGAAAATGTGATCTATCAGGAAGGATGCCTTATTTGCACAGATTGTGGCTCCTCCAAATGTGGTTGAATGTTTTCATCTGTTTTTAGATAATTATCTCTGGGGGAGGGCCGAAAGGTTCTCCTTTTTTCTTTGCAGGCAATGAAAAATTGAGGTACAAAAAGGAACAATGGCTTCTGCTTTTTAGGCTAATCTCCCAACTTTAGAGAGGTAAAAGCAGGCACAATCTCCGTCACTGATGCTGTTGAGTCTTGCGGCTTCTGTGGAAAAATCGCGCATTTGCTTTTTGGAAAACATCGAGAAGTCATCTGAATAAGGGAAGTTGCGCAGGTATTTCTCGCTGGAAGCGAACTGAACGAAGGAGGAGTCGTAAGCAATGAGGTCGATCTTCAAGCCGGCCTTTGAGGCCAGTAGCTGGATGCTGTGCGTGGTGTGAAGGAAAAGGTGGCGTGGAGCATCCAGTGCAAACCAGTGTGTCCTGTACTTCCGCCAGGCATGCGAATTGGCTACCGGAATACGGACAAGTAGTTTCCCGGCAGGTTTCAGGAGTTCCCATATTTTGCCAAAGACTTTATCCGGATGGTCCATGTGCTCAAAGGCATGGTGCAGCATGATGAAATCGAATTGCCCAGTCATTTCAAAGAGATCTTTTTTCAGAATTTTCAGGCTGGCCGTATTTTGCAGATCTTTTTCGAGAAAGGGGTCGATACCGGTCAAATTTTTGAATCCACTGCGCTGCATTGACTGGATAATGCGTCCGGAGCCACAGCCGATATCGAGAATTGATGCATTGAAATGGAGTAATCCTGGTTTCATCCAGGGGAATGGATGGGGCAGAAAGAGGGAGATCGCCGCACCAACCGGATCGAATTTGTGCAGGTAATGCCGCAGCAAACTTCGTTTCAGGAAATAAACGATGGGATTGAGGCCAAGTCCGAATTTCGGGTTTTGAAATGAGTAGTATTCAGCAGGATAGTATTTAGATAGATCATCAGGTGTCTGAACGATCTGAAGGCAGCAGCAATTGGCACATTCAAGGTATTGAAACTCGTCGCGCAGACCTAACAGTCTCTCGGTGGCCAGATGAATCAGGTTGTTGTGGACATTTCCACATATTTTGCAGGGAGTAGCTTCGATCATGTTGAGATTCTTTTTGGACTTGGATGCAAAGATATATTTTTAGTGACTTATCCGCTGATCGCATTTAGCAATGATTCGGAACGAAGTTGGTTCGTAAAATGCTTGTCTACCTGTCGTTGCATCAATTTTTGATCCGGAAATCCCTCTTCCGAAAAGCATTTGGAGACCAGCGAGGCAATGGCCTCGGGATCTCTTCTTACTACAGCACCGACCGTTCCGGCAACTTCAGGCATGCCGCCTTCGTTGGTTACTACCGGGAAGTTGCCAAAGGTCATGGCCTCGGCAATGGAGACGCCGAACGATTCGGAGCGTGAAAGTTGGCAATATATTTTGGAGCGTTGATAGAATTCAATCAATTCGGCTGGTTTGGCCCTGTCGTAGAGACTGAGATTGGTTGGGAGGTTCACAAGCAATGGCACCAATTTGGAGGCATTGATTCCAACAATTTCAAATTTTACAGAGGGCAAAAGCCTGGAAGTTTCGATGAAGGTATCGATGCCTTTGAGGTAAAAGGTTCGTTCGTTGCTAATCAACCCTACTGTCAGCACGGTATCTCTCTTCGGCAGGGTTGTCTCAAATGGCTTTGCAAGCGTAACACAATTGTAGATCAGGGTTCGTTTCACATGGGGAGCAATAGCCCGCGCCTTTCTGTCGACATAGCCCGAAACAGGCAAAATGGAACTTGCCATCCGCATGGATCCGGCACAAAACCATCCTCGAAAAGGTGAACAGAAAGCACCATAGTCGAGCTTCCGGATACGGCAAACGTCGTAACCACCGATGACGACAACGGCTTTTTTTCTGAATATTTTGGCAAAAAGTACGGGTAGGAAAGAATGATAATCAGCAAACCAACAGTAAAACAGATCGAATTTCCAGCCGAACACCAAGAGGTAAAGAAACTGTTTGGCAAACTCGAGGGCATTTTTCTGGAGACCTTTTACAGGCTCAAATTTGTATTTTTCGACCAAGTGTGCGGAAGCAAGGATTTCAAAATCGTTTTTGACGAAGGTTGAAAAGCCTGTATAGACAAACAGAATGGTTTTTTTCCGAACTTCTTTTTCGCGCATGGCTCCATGAATGTGTTTTAGAGATGATTGCTCAACGCTCTGGTAAGATTGCTCCTTGTGTATTTTTCGGTTCCGGTGGTTTGTGCCCATTCGGTTCCTCTGTTGGTTGATTCAAATATTTCGAGTATAAACAGCCGGATATTCTGGGTTTCCTCGTACGAAAAGAGTCTGCCTGCCTGGCACGACCGGATCATTTTATCCACATCACCTCCGGTTGGACCGATCGCGAGGATGGGCCTTTTGGCAGCAAGGTATTCGAAGAATTTCCCGGTAACGATTCCTTTGTTATCCGGAGTATCCGGAATAGACATGAGCAAGATGGAGGCACCCTTCATCTGGCCAATTGCTTGTTCGTGTGGGATGTAGCCAAGTACTTCGACCATGTGGGCAAGACCTTTTGACTCGAAAAGGCCAAGAATTTCATCGGGCACATTTCCCACGAAACGGATCAGTAAATTCTGCTTCACATTTTCAGGAAGCAGCGCTACTGCTTCTGCAAAATGTTCTATCCGGTAGCTCATGGAGATGGTACCCGTGTAGGTGATTGTAAATAATTCGTTCTGAACAGCTGGGGTATTTTCAAAATCTGTCTCGTCGTATCCGTTGGGGATCACAGCGATCTTTGAAGCAGATTCGGGGATTTTTCTGAGCAGGAGTTTGCCAACTTCTTCGCTGACGGTGATGATCTTGTCTGCATTTTTGAGCACGTTTTGTTCCAGATGTCGATCGTACCATGAAGCCAGCCCGGAGTGGAGGAGCTCTTTGTAGTAGTAGATGTCGGTCCAGGGGTCTCTGAAATCTGCGATCCAGCGTATTCCGGTGGTAGATTTTAGCTTCCAACCGATCAAGTGGGTAGAGTGCGGAGGTCCGGATGTAACGACCACTTCGATGGCTTGTGAACGGATGATTTCGCGCGCCTTCCGGAAGGCAGACCTGTTCCATCCCTTCCGGGGATCCGGGATAAAGAGATTGCCACGTATAAATCTCGAGATTTTTTCAAAAAGGCCAATCTCCTTCTGGTTGGAGAAACCGCCAAATGGGATCTCTTTCTTGCGCAACAATTTCTTGTAGAAGTTGTATGGTTCAAAGGTCTTGGTTTTAAAAACCTGCAGTTTCGGGTCCACTTCTTGTTGAAGGGAGTGATCCAATTGTGCGTAGGAAGCCAGCCGCTCATCAACAGTAAGGACGATTGGCTCGTATCCATTCCCGGGAAGGTACTTCGTGAATTTAAGCCATCTCTGCACGCCCGCACCTCCACTTGGCGGCCAGTAGTAGGTGATGATCAGGATTTTTTTTCTCATTCTGTCCGCGAGTTGGAAGGAAAGATATTTTTAGTAGGTATGGTTGCCACAAAATCCTTCAGGTAGAACGGTTCATAATAGGCCACATCCTTAAAATTTCCGCATTCAAAAGCCGATTCAGCAAGTACTGTCATGTAATCTGCGGAAGTAGTAATATTTTCGAGGAAGTAGGCATTGGGATGTTGTATGGTCATTTTACATTTATCGGCACCATTGCCAAAAAACAGTACTTTTTGATGTTGCAGAAAGTCCAGAAAAGAGAGGTGGTCGACGATATCTGCCTGGATAGGTCTGACATTTAATAAATTATGGTTGTAAATGGCGGCAAATACCTCCATTCTTCTGGCATCTATCATGGGACAAAAAAGCATATTTTGCACTGTTTCTGGTTCAACCCGGGTCGTGTTTTGAATGACATGATGTGCCATGGCCTCCAGGGAAGGAATGGCGATAAGAGGTTTTCCGGTTGCATAACAGAGTCCCTTTGCCGTGGAGACCCCAATTCTCAGTCCGGTATAGGAACCCGGACCACCTGAAACTGCTACTGCATCGAGTTGGTTGAAGGCCAGATTTTTTTCTTTCATCACCGCTTCAACGAAACCGGCAAGAAGCATGGCATGGTTCCTTCCACTTTTGTCCTCTCTTCCGGCAATCCGGATGCCATCTGCCGAAAGGGCCACGGAACATACTTCAGTTGAAGTTTCTAAACAAAGAATTAAGCCCACTGATTTTTTTTACAAATATCTGAAATAATATGTAAATTGTGATTTTTTAAAAATATATTCCTTTGTGCAAATCCTTTTGGCTGTTTGTTTGTTTAGTGATTACGATTAGAAGTAGAAGAGAGGTTTTTGTAACCTTTACAGAAAGGTCGAGGAATTAAAAAATTAATTAGTTGAAAATTTAGCTATGGTAAAGGCAGTAATTATAGACGATGACCACATCTCCCGGATGGTTTTGAGAGAGATCCTGAAAAAGACAATAGGAAATGTTGAGTTGCTTGGGGAGGCAGGATCCGTTGATGAAGGGGTTAAATTGATTGAGAGTGTACAGCCGGACGTGATTTTTCTGGACATCAGCATGCCCGATGGAACTGGATTTGATTTGCTGGATAAAATCAAGAAAGTTGATTTCAAGATTATTTTTATCACGGCATACAGTGAATTTGCCATCAAGGCTTTCAAGTATTCGGCTTTCGATTATATTGTAAAACCAATTAACATACAGGAACTTACAAAGGCAATCGAAAGGATTCCGAAGATCAAGAAAATCAACAACAAATTTGCCGTAAATGCGCTTAGGTCAAACCTGGTCCCGGTAGGAGACAGCGGATCAAAAACCATTGCACTGCCCGACCAGAATGGATTTGCCATTGTGGTGGTGGATGATATTGTGAGGTGTGAAGGGCTTCGAAACTATACGCGGATCATCTTCAATGAAGAACCAGAGAAGGTGGTAAGCAGAACATTGTTGGAGTTTGAGAATCTTCTCACGCCGCTTGGTTTCATCCGCATTCACCGCAGTCACCTGGTGAATTTGGTGAATGTAGTGCATTACATCAAGGCCAACGGTGGGATGGTTGAGTTGAGAACAGGGGAGCAGTTGAAAGTTTCGCCCAAATACAAGGACAATCTTCTCAACAAACTTCTGTACAATAAACTGTGATATATTTGCTTAGAGCCATTTGAGCAGCCGGAAGTCCTGACGGTTGGGAAGTGCCTTGTTCTTGGCATACATCCTCAAACCATAGTTGTAGATGCCAGGCTTTTTCAGCGTTAATTGCAGCGAATAACGCGTCAGTCCATCCACCGGTTTTTCGGAGGTGAAGTCATGTTTTTCGACGAAGCGTGGCTGATCGTTTCCTGTTGCCACTATCAGTTCTATCCCAATTTCTCCCGGAGCGAGACCTTTCAGGTCGAGTGTGACCACCGATGGATAGGCAATTCCCATTTCGTAAGTATTGGTAATGCCGTCTGAAATCTGAATATTTTTCACTTCTATGGTATTCCATACCTCAAGAATCTTGGCTTTCCAGGCAGCCATCTCTTTGGCTTTTTGGAAATTGTCGGATTTCAGGAGTGTGGTTCTTTCGGACTGTGGAAGGTAATACCTTGTAAAGTAATCTTTCATCATCCTTTTTGTCGTAAAAAGGGGAACTACTTCGGCGAATGTATTTTTGATGAAATCGACCCAGAGTACCGGGATGTTCTTGTCATTCCGGTAATAGTAAGCAGGTACCACCTCATTTTCGAGAATTCCATAGATGGCTTCCGAGTCGAGTTCATCCTGCAGTTCGGGAATATCAAACGAGTTCTCGAGTGGCAGGGCCCATCCGGCATCCTGTTTGTAACCTTCCACCCACCAGCCGTCGAGGACCGAAAAGTGCAGCGTACCATTCATAACCCCCTTTTCGCCGGAAGTTCCGGATGCCTCCAGGGGACGGGTTGGGGTATTCATCCAGACATCGCAACCCTGAACCAGCATTTTGGCAATGTTCATGTCGTAGTTCTGAATGAAGAGGATTCGGCCAATAAATTCAGGCCTTTTTGAGATGTCGATGATGTACTTGATCAGATCCTGTCCGGCCTTGTCGGCAGGATGTGCCTTGCCGGCAAAGAGAAACTGAACTGGACGATCGGGATTGTTGATAATCTTTGCCAACCTGTCCAAGTCCCTGAAGAGGAGGTGTGCCCGCTTGTAGGTCGCAAAACGTCTGGCGAAACCAATTGTTAAGGCCTTTGGATTTAACTTTGAGATTGCCTCTGAAATGTACTTTGGGTTTTCGTTTCTCTGAATGTGAATGTCGGTAAAACGTCTTTTGATGTATTCAATTAACTGCTCACGAAGTTTGGATTTGGTATCCCATATTAGTTTGTCCTGGACCTTGTAAATATTACGCCAGGCGCGCAGCTCGCCACCTTCTTCGTATTCGTGGATATCGTCGGCCATCTCCTCGGCCGAGAGGATCTGGTCGTGCACCACCTTCCAGTCTGGAGCTGCCCAGGTAGGATAATGAACTCCATTGGTAACATAACCGATGTTGTCCAGTTCTTCAGGAAGGAATCCCCTGTAGAGTTCACTCAGCAACTGTTTGCTCACATCACCGTGAAGCTTGCTCACCCCATTGATCTCCTGAGATAAATTGGCAGCGAGAAAACTCATGTTGAACCTTTCTTCGTTGCTGCCTGCTTTCCCAAGAAGCATCAGCTCATCCATCGTGATTCCCAATTGGTTGGCAATTGGATCCATGTAGGATTTGAAAAGATTATCTGGAAAGGAGTCGTGTCCTGCCGGAACTGGCGTATGGGTCGTAAAAAGGGTAGAGGCCCTGACAATCTCCTTGGCTTCGGAATAGGCCAGATTGGATTGATTTTTTATGAGGAAGATGCGTTCGAGTCCGATGAAAGCGGCATGACCCTCGTTGCAATGGTAGATATCTGATTGAATGCCAATTTTTTCCAGTGCCCTGATGCCGCCCAGACCCAATACCATCTCTTGTTTGAGACGATTTTCATTGTCACCTCCGTACAAATGGTGGGTGATAGACCTGTCCTGATCGAGGTTTCCTTCATAATCTGTATCGAGCAGGTAAAGCATGACATTGCCAACGTTGACATACCAGACTCTCACATACACTACACGATCAGGCATTTGTATCTCTACGGTAATCCATTCTCCTTTTTCGTCGAGTGCAGGCTGGATGGGTATTTTAGAAAAATGCTCGGGTTCGTAGTTGGCCATCTGCTCGCCATTGGTTGAAATGACCTGCTTGAAATAGCCATATCGGTAAAGCAGCCCAACTGCCGTCATGTCGACTTTTGAGTCGCTGGCCTCCTTCAGATAATCGCCTGCGAGTACGCCCAATCCGCCGGAATAGATTTTAAGACTGGAGTGAAGCCCGAACTCCATGCTGAAATAGGCAATTTTTGGTCCGCGTAATTTTTTTCGTTCCTTCAGATATTTGTTGAACTGATGCAGCACAGATTTCATTCTGAGGATGAAGGACTCATCCGATTTCAGTTCCTGAAAACGATCGTGGCTGGTCTGCTCGAGCAGAATGATGGGATTGTGTTCACATTTTTCCCAAATAAGTGGATCAATTTCATTGAAAAGTGACCTGGCATCAACGTTCCATACCCACCAAAGATTGCGGGAAATGGTGCGGAGCGATGCCAACTCTGCCGGAAGGGCCGATTCGACGATGATTTTTTTCCAGGTAGGATTGCTATTCTCGGGTTGCCTCAGATTTTTGAAATAAGTCTCTTCCATTCTATCAAATAATTAGCTCAATGAACACTGCCATGGTGTCATTTATTGAATTGCAATGATACCAAATTCAGTGAACTTTTTAACCAAATGGGGCTTATTTTCTATCCCGATGGATTAATTATAACATTTTCTTCACATTACGCCCCCTATTTGGAAGTGGTCTTTTTTGAAGTAATTGGTTTTGGTTCAACCTTCACGGGCACCTTAACCTTAGGCTTTACGGCACCGGGCAACGGTTTCCTGAGTTTCTTGAGTTCAAGCTCTGCCTCCTCCAATTTCTTGTTTTTCTCATCAATGGAACTCCTCAGCCTGGTAATTTCAGATTCATTTTCATTTTGTGGGACCAGAACATTCAGACGAAGTGTAAAATCACTCAGCACATTCATGAAATTGATGAAAGCTTCATAGGGATTTCCATATGGATTGAAAAATTTATGTACTTCACCATCCGAGAAAAACTTGGTACACATGTAATAGAGATGGTCATTGGATTGAAGATAGAGCCAGTCTTTTTGAATCTGAGGGCAATCACATAATTTGACCCGCTCCTTAATGGCATAGAGGTGGTTAAAGGCCTCTTTTTGCAGTTCATTGCCCAGCCAAGCCGAGAGGTCTCTCTCCTCATCGGCCCAGGAGATGGGATGAAGAACATGTACGGCAGAAACGGGTTGTAGGGCTGCTGCAGCCTCGCTGGGGGTTGAGAAAGTAAGCTCTTTGGTTTTCAGGATCATCTCCGGCAGACTCTCAAGAAAATTAAATATACCTGTATTTTTCTTTTGTATCTCACCGAAAGTCTCATAATTCAGGAAGATGTTGACTATCTCTTCTTTCTTGGGAAGATCCACCAACCAGTTGGTCATCTTGGTAGCAGTAAGCGGATATTCACTCCAGTTGGCATTTGAAAAACGGAAAGAGAGGTCATCGCTGAGCCGGTAGTTGCGCATGAGTACCTTTTGTCTTGGATTCAAAGCGTTACAATACAGATAGTTGGGACTCTTCCAGCCGAGAATGTGTTTGGCCCCTTCTGTTAGAACTGTTTCAAAGCCCATGCGATAGATCAGGTCGCCAAGTTCGTCTGAATAGATCAATTCAGAATTTCTAAAGACTTTTGGCTTTTGACCAAAATATTGTTCTATCAAATCGTCGTGGGCTTTTACCTGTTTGGCAAACAATTGCTCGTCGACGAGTGATACCAGCGAATTGGCATAGGTTCCTGACAGGAACTCTACTGCACCGGTATTGGCCAATTCTTTGAAAGATTCAATTACATCGGGAGCATACAACCTGAACTGATCGAGTGCAACACCCGAAATGGAAAAGGAGACTTTGAATTTTCCTTTGAATTTCCTGATCTGTTTCAGCAGGATATTGTTGGCGGGCAGATAGCAATTGTCTGCGATCTTGCGCAGGATTGTCTCGTTGGCATAGTCATCGTAATAATAGGAATCATTTCCGATATCGAAAAAGCGATACTTGCGGTAACGGAAGGGTTGATGAATCTGAAAATTTAGGCAGACTGTCTTCATGGTATGGGCTATTATCGATGTGATTTATCTGATTGCTTTTTTATATACTTCCCGAACATGCGCTGCAGAATGTTTCCATTGCAGGCTATCGACCTCTACCCTGCCAAATTTTTTGAACATGGCAGGTAAGGCAGGGTATTTGATGATGCCATAAATGGCATCCGCCATGGCGTTGATGTCCCAGAAATCAACTTTAATGGCATGGGTAAGAATTTCGGCTACGCCTGATTGTTTCGAAATGATCACCGGTACATCTGTCATCATGGCTTCCAGTGGTGAAATGCCAAATGGCTCGGATACAGAAGGCATGACATAGACATCGCTCATGCGGAACATGTCAAAAACATCATCTCCGTGCAAGAAGCCTGTAAAATGGAATCTGTCCGAAATACCGAGCCTGGCAGTACGTCTGATCATCTTCTCCATCATGTCGCCGCTACCGGCCATTACAAACCTGACATTTTTGGTCCGTTTCAAGACCTGATAGGCGGCTTCGATGAAATATTCGGGTCCTTTCTGCAGGGTAATTCTCCCCAAAAAAGTGACGATTTTATCGTCGATCCCTCTTTTAAATTCTTCGGTATCTTTGTTTTCAACGGGTTCTACCGCATTGTACACAGTTGTAATTTTACCAGGATGGATGCCATATTTTTCAATAACGATCTTTTTGGTCAGGTTGCTGACCGTGATAATCTGGTCTGCGACTTCCATTCCTTCCCGTTCAATTGCATAGACTTTTGGGTTGACACTCCCTCCACTTCTGTCGAAGTCGGTGGCATGTACATGGATCACAAGAGGTTTCCCACTGACCCGTTTGGCTGCAATGCCGGCAGGATAGGCCAACCAGTCGTGGGCGTGGATCACGTCAAAATCGTATTCCCGGCCAATGTATTCGGCTACAATCGCATAATTGGCAATCTCTTCGAGCAGGTTGGCACCATATTTACCGGAGAAGGGAATCTTTCCCTGAACGTCAGTCTGTACAAACCTTGTGGAAGAGGAGAGCCTTTGCTGAGTCAGTTGCCAGAACTCTTCGGGATCGGCATAAGGAATCAGATTGGATTGAACCTCGGTAAGGTCAATCTGCTGTTCACTGTCGTTTACGAACACATGCTTGCGCGTGATGGTGATCTCATTGGCGCCAATAATTTTGCTCACTGCCGTATCGTCCTCATCGCCATAAGCCTTTGGTACTACAAAAAGTACCTCAATATCTTCGAACTGCGCCAACCCTCTGGTCAAGCCGAAACTCGCTGTACCCAACCCACCGCTTATATGAGGAGGGAACTCCCATCCAAACATCAATACCTTCATATCTTTGGTTTAGTTAGCTTTTGATTCTGTTTTCATCCTCAAATTTTTCTATCAGCGAAGTGGCCATGATTACCGCAGCCACGTTCCATGCCTGCGAAATGGAGCCTTTTGCAGTGTGCGGAGGATTTCCCTCGTAAGCTTCAGAGAGCGTGCCGATACAATTTTCGGACATCTCATTTTTAAACCCTTCCAGGCAATTTTTAGCGAATGAAAGTCCGCCGGCTTTGTGAATTTCGAGGTAAGTCTTCACGAAAGGATAGATCAGGAAGGGATAGGCAGTGCCCTGGTGGGCTGCTTCCGAATAGTCATCGGCACGTTCTCCGGAGAAGCCCTTGTAGGAGGCATCCTCAGGGGTGAGGGTCCGGATACCGACAGGCGTTAGAAGTTTGTTGCGTACGGTACTGATGATGATCTTCTTCTGGACGCGGGAAAGTGGCGAAAAGTCGAATGAGACGGCCAAAAGCATGTTGGGCCTTATCGACCAGTCCGTAAAATCGCCATCCACACAATCGGCCAATTGATTCTTTTCTTCGCACCAGAAGAGCGAAAGGAAGGATTCGCCTATTTGTGCGGGTAGTTCTTTCCACTCCTTCACGAAGGATTTGTCGCCGGATGCTCCGGCAATTTGGAGGGCAAAACAGACTGCATTGTACCAGGCTGCATTGATCTCAACGGTCATTCCTCCGCGTTGTGTAACCGGTTGTCCATCCTTGTATTCGTCCATCCAGGTGAGTGCAACCCCCTCTTGTTTGGCAGAGATCAGAAAATTCTCAGCCATCCTGATGTTGAAATCAGTACCTTCACGGTAGTGATTCAGAATCTCTTTCAGATACTTGCCATAAGTTTTCCAGATCTCGCTGGCAGGCTTTATTTTTGCAAATTCCTGAAGCGCAGGAAAGACCAAAAGAGGTGCATCGGCGGCGTCGCACAAACTCTCTTGCCCGGCATATTTGGGCAAAAGCCCTTTGTGCAATCGTTTCAGATTGGTTTGAAGGACTGCCTCAAAATTGTTTACGTCGCCACGGGTGAGGAAAATCCCAGGTAGGGCTACAAGCGTCTGCCTTGTAATGGATTCATACCAGGGATAGCCAGCAATCAAATCTTTTCCATCCTTTCGTTCCCACAAAAATTGCAATCCCGAGTTGTTCAGACAGTTGATGAAGGAGTCTCTCGGAATGCGTAATTTTTTCTCGCTCTCGTAAAGTTTCAGGAAAGCAGCCGGTTTTTGCAACGAGGTGGAGGCGCAGAAAAAGACCGACTCCCCTTTTTTGATGGAGACCTCAAAATATCCCGGTACAAAAAGATCCTCCTGAAATTCGTATCCCCGCTCTTGCTCCCTGATGTATTCGATGTTCTTGTACCAATCCGGTACAGCTACAAAATCGCACTCTTTCGACAACTGCATGTAAAAATCGGGATAACCTTCATAGAGGTTCATCTTGATTCCATTGGCTACTTGCGAATATTTTGAATTGGCATAAAGGTTGGCTTTGCTGAGTGCGTGAACATTCCGGAAGGCGAGAAATGGCTTGAACCGCAATTTCGTCGGACTGTTTGCCTCTTCCAGCGTGTATTTTACAAGAAGCTGATTTTCATGCTCGACCAACAGCCGGGTTCTTGAAAGAACCACTCCCCCAACGCGGTAAGTGTGTTTCTGGATCGTGTCGAACTCAAATTTTCGAATGTATTTGTGTCCCTTTGGCTCATAAAAATCGCCGGGAAATTTGTGTATGCCAAGGTTGAAATGGGCCTCATGCTGGATGACTGATTCATCCAGGGAGGAGAGCAGCACATGTTTGCCTCCATCCAGCTCATCCAAACGAACGACCAGTAAACCATGGTATTTACGCGTATTGCATCCCGCCAGGGTAGTCGAGGAATAGGCTCCTGCACGGTTGGTACGCAAGGTTTCGCGTTCCAGTGAATAGGATAAATTGACCAGTTTGTCTTTATCAAAATTCAGATATCCCATATTGATGAACTATTAGAAATTGAAATGTCGGAAATTATAATAAAATCCACGGAGATCGGTTAAAAATAAGTAAAGCTTTGGTTAAAAAAAATTTATATACCCTTTTTTTGAACGATTTCATTTATAAGTCTGCTAAAATCTACAAATGGATAGGAGAAAGCTGTTTTCATGGCTTCTTCGTGCAGTCTGGAAAGCAAATCCTGGTAAGAAGAATTGTCACTGTTGAATGGCTTGTGCAATAATGTTTTAACTATTTTACCTACCGTGAAGCTGATCTCCTTGCTTTCCATGTCAAGGAAGACTTCGTTAAATTTTTCCTGCACAAAGGCCGTTGCGGTTTCACTCAGGTGCAACATGTCGGAAGCGTAAAATCGGTAGTCGCGCAGTTCATCCATCACCAGTTCATAGGAGGGGAAATAGGTCAACTTCTCCAGTCCAAAATGCGACATCAGTTGATCGGCCAGCAAAAACAGACCAGATTTGCTCACCTGGTTCTCGTAACTGCCATCCCGGAGGTGCCGGATAGGGCTGATGGTCAAAACGACATGGATCTCCGGATGAATTGCAAAGAGCCTGTCGAGCAGTTCAATCCACACTTCGGTCATGGCTGCCACCGAGAGCCGTTCCCTGACGAACCGGTTGGCTGGCAGCTTGTGACAGTTCCCGACAATGGAGCTGTTTGCTTTTTCGCGGTAGATCCATGAGGTGCCAAACGTTAAAAATAGATGGGAAGCCGATTTAAGTTTCACAGCGGCGTCTTCAACCGAACCATTCATCGCGGCAAGAGCCATCGACTTATCAGGGTGAGAGAATTTGCTGTGAAAGGCAAAATTGTTCCACAATCCGTTGGCAGAGAACAATTCCTCTTCACAAACGAGCTTTCGAACCAGCACTCTTTCGAGACACGCCGCAATAGATGCCGGATTGTACAATACACCGCAAGGATTGGTTGAAACAGGGAAATAGTGGGTTTGAAGACAACTGCCTATGTTTTCGGTAAAGCAGGAGCCTACCATCAGGACATTCCTCCGGTAGGAGAGCAAACGGGATACTTTCGGCAAGACAACTTCAGTACGAAATGCGATCATAATTTTTTGTTTATCCAGTCGATGGTAAATTCAGTCACAAGTTCTGCATCTTCCCAGGCATGCAGCTGGTGTGGCCCTTCTGCCCATTCACGGTAGGTGACAGTTTCAGGAAGTGCACCAGCCAGATATTTTGAAGCTGAAGGTGCAGAAACCCTGTCGTGGCTGCCATGCATGAAAAGCATCGGCAATGTGGCGGGCAAATTTTTGGCATTAATTTTTTGCGATGCTCGCTGCACCTCTCTGAAACAGCGGGCGGAGATCCTTTTGTGCATCAGTGGATCACGCTCCCTGGGTGGTTCGGTAGCAGGTGGAGGAGCGAAATCTTTCGACTTCAATCCTGTCTGGATTGTCATCTGTGGAACCAGCGAATCTGCCAGCCAGATGGCAAGGCTTTTGAATCTACCGGGAGGCTGGACCAGTTCGAGCCAGGCAGAAGCCAGCACAGCAAGGTCGGGAAGGTTTTGGTTCATTTCCAGATAGGAGAGAACGATGGTGGCTCCCATGCTGTGGCCATAAAGAACTACAGGAAGTGATGGGAAAATTTCCCTTGCCTTTGTCATCAAAATTGAAGTATCCTGAAGATATTCAGTATATCTGTGAATCGTTCCCTGTTTTCCACCCGAGCGGCCATGCCCACGAAGATCAAATGATAGTACGGCAAAATCCTTCTTGACAAAACTACTGAACCAATCGTCGTACCTCCTGCAGTGCGTACCATGTCCATGGACGAAGGCTACCACGGCCTTCGGTGCTGTCACCGGCAGCCAAAGTACAGCATAGAGTTGGGTGCCATCCGAAGAAGTCCAGGATTGTTCGCGCATAACAGAAAAATTTTGGATTTTGGATTGGAAACACCCAAAATCGATCTAGCACAAAGATAGTATCATTTCGACCTGAACAGAATTTCAAGGGTTCTTTTCATCCGGAGAAACCCGGTCCGTTCTACCGCAGTTTTTTTAAAAAGCCTGTTGAAAGTCTTTTTTTCAAGGTTTTTCCAATCTTCGCCTTTCAATGCCAACAACTCCTCTTTGGGCCAAAATTCATCTGCCTGATGCTGTTGTGCCTTGCCGTTCCAGGGACAAACCTGCTGGCAGATGTCGCAACCCACGAGGCGGTTGGAAAGTTTTCCTGCAAGCGCATCAGGTATTTCTTCGCTGGTTTCGATGGTCAGGTAGGAGATGCATTTGCGCGCATCCAGCTGCATCGGGGCAACAATCGCCCCCGTGGGACAGCTCTCCATGCAGCGGGTACATGATCCGCAGAGGCTATTCCCGAAAGGCTCGTCGTACGAAAGTTCAATGTCAATGACAAGCTCACCGATAAAGAGAAAACTTCCCATCCTGGGATTGATCAGCAGGCTGTTTTTCCCTATCCAACCCAGGCCAGCCATTCTGGCAAGGGCTTTTTCCAGAAGTGGCGCCGAGTCGACAAATGCCCTTCCGTGGCAGGATGGTTGTTCAGTCTGAATGTAGGTTAGCAACTTGTGAAGCCGCTCTTTCAGGACGAAATGGTAATCTTTTCCGAAAGCGTATTTGGAGATGACAGGAGCCTCTGGATCTTCCTGTTTCTGATCTGTAGCGTAGTTGAAAAGGACCGAAACTACGGATTTTGCCCCATCAAAAAGTTCAGCAGTGTACACTCTCTTTTCAAAATTGTTGGCCATGTAGGACATTGAACCCTGCCAACCATTCTCGAGCCATTTTTGCAGGTGGGAACGATCCTCCTCCAGAAGCCGGGACTGGGTGATGCCGCAAGCCTGGAATCCCAGTTCGGCTGCCTTGGCCTTGATGAGCTGACTAACCGTGAAGGAGTTGGAGTTCATTTGCTGAAGAGACGATGGGTTTTATTTGACTGGTTTCAGGAAATTGAAGGCTCCTTTTCGGAGGTTGATACCATATTCGAGCCAGGCCTTCAGGCATGCCAGAAAATTGGCCCAACCTTCGGAATTTCCCTTTAGCCAGTCGATGCCGGATTCATCATTTGCACGGCTCTTCTCCGTCACGGTAACCAGTGTATCCTCCTGATCAGCTATGGATAGGGTAATCTCTACCAATAATTCCAGACTGTCTGCTTCCCAAACGTAAGAGATGTATTGGTCTTGCACAATTTTACCAACCTTAATGGGGAATTCCATGTCGAATTCAGGAAATTTCCAATGAATCTGTTTCCCCGCCTCCATCCTGCCGCTTCCTTTGGAGATGAAGTAGTTTGACATTTTAGAAGGGTCGACAATTGCTTCAAATACCTCGTGGCATGGTTTTTGAATCTGAATGGCTGCTTTAATTTCGAGGATATTGGAAGTCATCACTAAGATTTTTTGATTTTTGGCAAATCCAATTCCCACTTTTCTCTGGCTACTTTTGGACGTGACTTAAATACCGGCGTTTTAGGATTGAATCCGATCTCCTCAAGCAAGATTTTACCATTTGTTCCCAGTTTCAACAAGAGGGATTGGTAAGGCCGAAATATCAGTGTATATGGATAGTTTTTGTGTTGAAAGTTGATTGAGACCAGGATGGTATCGGTAGTGGAATTCAATGATTGTCCGTAAGTCAAGGGGAATGTAAGTCCCTGTGAGCGCGGGTTGGCAAAAAAGAGGGTCAATCCGTCGGGCGTTTGCCTGCACCAGAAATCGGTTCGTTCGGTTCCTGAAACCAGCGGTGGAACTTGTGTCATCTCCTGCCAGGAATTTTTGACGTTCTTCAATTTGCCAAGGTTGCTCAGCAGTCTTTTGTAGGAGGGACCTGAGGAGTTTAGTCCGGGTTCGGCAGGTTCCTGTTTCATACAGACTGGCAAACCCATTTCTGCCAATTCGGTCAGACGCTTCAAGGCGACAATGTCCATGTATTTCACATCTACATAACATGCTGAAAAATTTAGGGTTCCAACTTTCAGGATTCCATCCTGATAGCTGGCTTTTTGAAGGAATTCACTGTTGATCCAGAGCGGACGCCATGCTTTGAGTTCTTTGGGAAGATAGGTGCCACGTTGTTCGTATTCACCCCATGCCCATATCAGTTGTTTTTCCGGAGGCATTTCACCGGCTACCCACGTATCTTCGGTAGGCAAATAAACAGCCACCTTCGAAACAGTTTCTCCTTTCTTCAAATATCCTGATACTTTTCCAAGGTATTCGTTGAAAGCAGGCAATTCTTCAGCCAATGCACCACTTTTCCCCACATGGACAGAAGCATAGAACTTTACAGTGTCCACTCCTGCCGGGTTGAGAGGTTTGCCATGCCAGATGATATGGTTCACGCCGTTGGCAAAGACGGCATCTGCCAACAGTTTCAAATCTGCCGTCTGTTCCTCGGAATGGTGGTCGCGGGGCCAGCCATACAAGCAGGTAAATGTTTCAGAGGTCACGACCTTTTTGCCCGAGAAACCGGCGGCAGAAGCGACCAACGTGGAATAAGAAGGCTCGTACAACAAGGCCTCGCTCTCGGGAATGTCTACCGATGCATATGCGGAGAGGATGTCGCAGGGGGCTCCGGCGCATTGAACCCGTGAATAGGCTCCCAATTGGTGGCTTTTTTCGGTGAAGGGCTTGTAAAATTCATCAATCACCATCTCAGAAATGAGTTTCATGTAATCATACCTTATGGCCGGATAGGGTTTTGTGTTGGCATAGAGGCTGTCAGCATATTGGAGAATGGAATAGCCATAGCGTTCCTGAAATTTTGCAGGAAATTTTTTAGACGACAGTTGTTTTGTTTCGACCTCCCAGGAATCGCAGAATAAACCGGAAAGCGCACCTTTTAAGGCAGGTTTTAAAGCATCTCCTGTCCTCCTGGCATAATGTTCGAATGCATTCCTATCCAGGTGATCGAGCACATAACCCTTTTTAGGGTAATCCCAGGAGGCAGCAATCTCCTGTCGCCAGGATGGAGTAATCATGTTCATGGTAGCTTCCTCACGAGGTACTTGTGCATCCCCGAAAGGCCAGAGCGATCCAAAGGTAAAATCGCATCCCAAATCCAAACTGTCGGCACAGTTTTTCGCATAAGCCACCATTGTTGACCACTCCTGACCAAGCCATTTCTGGCGTGGCGTGTAATTGACAGTGTCTTTCCTCATTCGGTTCAATGGATAGACCCAGGCAATTTCGACACCACCAAATCCATTTTTCTTGATCCAAATTAGGTTATCCCTTAGATCCTGCTTCTTTATTTCCGAGGCAAACCACCACCAGCGTGTCCACGGACGGGAATTGGAATAGAATTTAGATTGTTGAAGATCAGGAATTTTACCTTTTGGCGGAAGTTGAGTAACCGAAATATTCTGGCAGCCCCAAATCAGTGATAGGAAGAGAAGAACCGTCGTTGCTGATTTTCGCAAGTATTGCATCTGTGTATAAATTATTTTCAGTTACCAGATGGAATACCCCTGAGCCAGTCATCATGTTAGGTTCTTGAATCCGAAATCATGGGTATTTCATGAATTGAAAAGCTTTTAATCCTTTCAACGAGTTTCCCTACATAAACCCCAATTCGAGTCTGGCTTCTTCCGACATCATCGACTTCTCCCAGGCAGGATCAAAAGTGATCTCCACCTTGCAGGTTTCGATGCCTTCAATTTTTTTGGTCATGTACTCGACATCGGCCACGATCATATCGGCAGCCGGACAGCCGGGAGCGGTCAAGGTCATCAGCACAGTGGCGGTATCGCCTTCCACATCCACACTGTAGACCAGTCCGAGGTCGTAAATGTTGACGGGGATTTCGGGGTCGAAGACCTCTTTGAGATTTTCAATGATCAGATCTATTCTTGGGTCCATGCTATTTTTTTTGAGATGAAAATTGTTTGTAGGCAAGGGCATACAGCTTGATTTGCTTGACCATGGCCATCAATCCATTGGAACGGGTAGGGGAGAGATGCTGCCTCAACCCTATTTCATCGATGAAATGGGGTTCGGCATCGAGAATTTCCTGAGGAGTCCTTCCTGAAAATACTTTCAGCAACAAGGCGACCAGTCCCTTTACGATAAGGGCATCACTTTCAGCCTCAAAAATCAGGAGTCCACCTTCCAGCTTTTGCTGCAACCATACCCTCGACTGGCATCCGCGGATCAGGTTCTGTTCTACTTTGAAACTGGCATCGATTGGTTCGAGCTGGTTCCCCAGTTCAATCAGATAAGCATATTTGTCCATCCAGTCGTCGTAAACTGAAAAATCGGCAAGGATGGCTTGTTGTTCTTCTTCGATGGTCATGGTGAAAATTTTATCAAAAATAGGAATAAGAATTTGGCAAACAATGCCGGCCATCTGCCTAAATTTTCAGTTGTCTACCCTTTTAAAACATGGATCGAATGCGTTTGAGTGCCTCAACAAAGAGGTCGACCTCCTCCCGGGTATTGTAAAATGCGAAGGAGGCACGCGTCATGGCTGAGACCCCAAAATGATCCATCACCGGATCTGCGCACAACCTCCCTGTTCTGACTGCTATGCCAAGCTGGTCGAGAAGTGTTCCCAGGTCGAAAGGATGTATCTGATCGAGTTGAAAACAGATTACTCCGGTCTTTTGGGGTGATTCGCCAAAGATCCGTAGGTTGCCAAGTGCCAGCATTTTTTCAGTTGCATAAGCCAGCAACTGGTGTTCGTAGGCTGCAATTTCTTCTATTCCAATACCTTGAATATATTGAATGGCAGATCCCATGCCTATGGCACCGACATAATGCGGTGTACCGGCTTCGAATTTATGGGGGAGCTCGTTGTAGGTGGTTCTTTCGAAAGTGACCCTGTCAATCATCTCGCCACCACCTAAAAATGGAGGCATGTCATCCAGCCATTTTCTTTTTCCATACAAGACCCCAATCCCGGTTGGGCCGTAAATTTTGTGACCGGAGAAAACAAAGAAGTCACAATCAAGATCTTGCACATCAATTGAAATATGGGGAACACTTTGTGCCCCATCTACCAGCACCGGTATGTGGTGGCTGTGTGCTGTCCGGATGATCTCCTTGACAGGATTTACTGTGCCAAGGGTGTTGGAAACATGGGTGACGGCTATTAACCTGGTGCGATCCGAAATCAATTTCGCGAGGAGTTCAATTTTGAGTTCTCCGTTGTCAGCGAAGGGCAGTACTTTTAATTTGGCCCGATGCCGTTCGCAGGCCATTTGCCAGGGAACAATATTGGCATGGTGTTCCATTTCTGACACGATGATCTCATCTCCTTCTGATAAAAATTTTTCGCAAAACGATCGGGCTACCAGGTTGATGGATTCGGTTGTACCATGGGTGAAGATAATTTCCTCGCGCTCTTTGGCTCTGAGAAAATCCTTCACAAGATCACGGGAATTTTCGAATGCCTCTGTGGTTTTGATGGCATGCGAATGGGTTCCGCGGTGGATGTTGGCATTGGTTTGAAGAGAAAATTCACGAATTTTCTCCAGCACAAGCAATGGACGTTGCGCAGTCGCAGCATTGTCGAAATAGACCCATGGATGGTTGTTGACACGTTGGTCAAGAATGGGAAAATCCTTTCTAATATCCTGATAATTAATAGCCATAATTAAGAATTACCTGATGCATTCCAATTTACAGTCGTGGCATCTTGAGACTTCACCCCTGAGCCTTTTGTTGACCAATCTGTCGATGCTTTGCCGAAGTTGCTCTACCCGAATGTTGGAGAGAACTTCGTGGGCAAAGGCAAACATCAGCATCAGTCTGGCCTCTTTTTCGTTAATACCCCTGGTTTGCAGGTAGAAGAGCGCTTCTTCGTTGATTTGACCAACGGTTGCACCATGCGAACATTTTACATCATCGTTGTCGATGACGAGTTGAGGTTTCGTATTCATTTTGGCGGCTTTGGTCATCAGAACGCTGTTGTTGCGCTGGTAAGCCTCCGTTTTTTTTGCTCCCGGCATGACATGGATTCTTCCTGTGAAGGCACCCGTAGAGTTGTCGTCCAGAATATTTTTGAAGATCTGGTTGCTGTGGCATCCAGGCTGTGCATGTTCGATGGAGGTGTAATTGTCGGAATGCTGGTCCTTGTCAGTGAGCGAAAGTCCGAAGAGCGAGGCATTGGCATGTTCCCCTTGCAATTCAACCTGAATATGGTTGCGGGTAATTCCACCATGAAGCGAGATGGTATTGGTGATGAGTTGGGAATTTTTCTCCTGTCTCACAAAAACACCATTCAGATATGCAGTACCATTGTGCTGATTTTGAATACCATAGACGTCGACTACCGAATCATCTGCCATGAACAATTCAGTCAGATAATTGGCAATGTAACTGTGCACGGCAAGCGTATGGTCGCAGAACATAAGTTTCACCTGGGCATTCTTTCCCACCACCACCAGGTTTCGCTGTGTAACATACAAATCTTCCTCACTGCGCAACAAGTTGATGATCTGGATAGGCCTTTCCAGGATGGTATGATCCGGAATGTAAATAAAAACGCCATCCTGGGCGAAGGCACTGTTGAGGGCACTGATGGGATCTTTGCCGGAATCGGCGATCCGGCCATAATATTTTTCAACCAACTCGGTATTTTCCAAAAGGGCATTTTTCATGCTTTTGATGATGGTCCCTGTGGGAAACTGGTCGGTCTTATTCTGGTCAAAAAACCAACCATTGACACTAAACAGCAGGTGGGTATCGAATTCAGGCACGTCGCAGGTAAATACCTCCTGCATGTCAAAATCGAAGGAAGTTGCAAGGAAAGCTCTTTTGAAATTTTCCTGGGCAAAGAGTTTTGTGAGATCAGTGTATTTGTAGTTCTCTACTTTTCTGCTGGGGATTCCCATGCGTTGAAATGCTGCCATGGCCTGCTCCCGATCACTTCTAAGAAATTCAGGAGCACTTTCATTCAAAAGGGCACTGTTCTCAAGAAAGAGGTTGGCAAGCCGCTGATCGGCAGATTCAATTTTGGTTTGGTCTGTCATGGCATTACTCTCCCAGCTCTTTTTTGATCCAGTCGTAGCCTTTTTCTTCCAGTTCGAGAACGAGCTCTTTTCCTGCGGATTTGACGATTTGACCTTTGTATAGCACATGCACGAAATCGGGAACAATGTAGTCGAGTAACCTCTGGTAGTGCGTTACCACGATGGTCGCATTTTCGGGCTTCTTCAGCAAGTTAACTCCGTTGGCAACAATGCGCAGCGCATCAATGTCGAGTCCGCTGTCTGTTTCATCGAGAATAGCAAGTTTCGGTTCGAGCATGGCCATCTGGAAAATCTCGTTTTTCTTCTTCTCACCACCCGAGAAACCTTCGTTCACGGAACGGTTGGTCAGTTGAGAATCAATCTGGACCATCTCCTTTTTCTCGCGCATCACCTTCAGGAAATCCCCGGCAGTGAGTTCTTTAAGTTGATGGTATTTGCGGGATTCATTGACGGCAGTTTTTAAGAAGTTGATCATGCTCACTCCCGGTATCTCTACAGGATACTGAAAACTCAGGAAGAGACCTTCTTTGGCACGGACATCTGCCGACATGGCCAAAAGATCCTTCCCGAAGAACGACACTTCGCCTTTGGTCACTTCAAAATTGGTATTGCCTGCCAGTACATTGGCCAATGTGCTCTTTCCGGATCCATTTGGTCCCATGATCGCATGTACTTCACCGGCATGGATGGTAAGGTTGATGCCGCGAAGTATCTCTTTCCCCTCCACACTGGCATGTAAATCTTTAATTATAAGCATGTTGTATATTACTTTTAAATTTTAATTAAAATGGAAATTTCCACTTTTCACTTTACCCAACACTTCCTTCCAGACTTATCTGCAATAATTTCTGGGCCTCTACGGCGAATTCCATCGGCAGTTTGTTGATCACTTCTCGTGCATAGCCATTCACAATCATGCCAATGGCGTCCTGGGTAGAGATGCCCCGCTGGTTGCAATAAAAGATCTGGTCTTCCCCAATCTTGGAGGTTGTCGCTTCGTGTTCGACAACGGAATTGGGGTTACCTACTTCGATGTAAGGGAAGGTATGGGCCCCGCAATGTTCGCCCAACAAAAGGGAGTCGCACTGCGAATAATTTCTGGCATTTTCTGCTTTCGCTGCGACGCGTACCAACCCCCTGTAGGAGTTGGAGCTGTGGCCGGCGGAGATCCCTTTGGAGACAATGGTACTTTTCGTGTTTTTTCCCAGATGGATCATTTTGGTACCCGTATCAGCCTGTTGGTAATTGTTGGTCAAGGCGACAGAGTTGAATTCTGCCACGGAGTTATCTCCTGCCAGGATGCAGCTCGGATATTTCCAGGTGATGGCCGAGCCTGTTTCGACCTGGTTCCAGTATATTTTGGAAGACTCTCCCTTGCACAATCCGCGTTTTGTAACGAAGTTGTAAATGCCACCGATCCCCTCTTTGTTTCCGGGGTACCAGTTTTGTACCGTAGAGTATTTGACCTCTGCCCTGTCGAGGGCAATGATTTCAACCACCGCCGCATGCAGCTGGTTTTCATCGCGCATTGGGGCGGTACAACCTTCCAGGTAGGAGACATAGCTGTCGTTGTCGGCAATGATCAGGGTTCGTTCGAACTGCCCGGTATTTTTTGCATTAATTCTGAAATAGGTAGAGAGTTCCATGGGACATCTTACCCCTTTTGGAATGTAGACGAAAGAACCATCAGAAAAAACAGCACAGTTAAGTGCAGCAAAAAAGTTGTCGTTGGGCGGAACCACCATACCCAGGTACTTCTGCACCAGGTCAGGATGGTGTTTCACTGCTTCGCTGAAGGAGCAGAAAATTATCCCAAGCTCTGCCAGGTTCTCCTTGAAGGTTGTCTTGACCGAGACGCTGTCCATCACCGCATCGACGGCCACTCCGGCCAACATCTTTTGTTCTTCGAGGGGTATTCCCAATTTTGCGAAAGTAAGCAACAATTCGGGATCTACTTCGTCGAGGCTTTCGTATTTGGGCTGCTGCCGTGGTGCGGCATAATAGATAATCTCCTGGTAATCAATTTCAGGAATCTTCAGTTGGGCCCATTCTGGCATCTTCATGGTCAGCCATTTACGGTAGGCTTTCAGCCGAAATTCGAGCATGAATTCAGGCTCTTCCTTCTTGGCGGAGATAATTCTTACCACCTCTTCGCTCAGTCCTTTCGGAATGAAATCGGTCTCTATATCTGTGACAAAGCCAAAACGGTAATCCCTGTCAGTGACTTCGTTGAGTAATTTATTCTGGTCGTCCATTGCTTTTTTTAGTTCTAATGCTTCCTGTCAAAAAGTACTTCGGGTCGTTGGGCGAATTTCATCTAAAGCGCCAACTCCAAGTACTCCCAACTCCAACTACTCCAAACTTATTACCCCGGTATACGAATCTTTAATAAGACTGGATACAAATTGGTACAAAGATATAAAATGCACTACTTTTGAGGTATGAATTAACAATTAAGTGATTGACAATAGACAATTGAGCATTTTTATTTTTGTATATTGTTGATAATTAGTACCATATATTATTAAATGGTTGGTCTCCAATACAGTGTCAACCCTAAAAATTTACCATCCGAATGGAAGAGGCTACAAATAAAACAGGTGAATTGGCCGAATTAGGCGAATTTGGTCTGATTAAAAGAATCACGGCTCTGGCAAAGATTAAAAATGAAAGTACCCTGAAAGGAGTAGGCGATGATTGCGCCGTCCTCAATTATCCGAAGAGCAGGATGGTGGTAACTACCGATTTGCTGACAGAGGGTGTTCACTTCAATCTGGTGTATGTCCCGCTGAAGCATCTTGGTTACAAGGCAGTCACCGTGAATATCAGCGATATCTGCGCCATGAATGCCATCCCAAGGCAAATTACTGTGTCGTTGGCCATCTCTTCTAAATTTACACTTGCGGCAATTGATGAGCTTTATGCAGGAATTCACCTCGCCTGTGAGCAATATGGTGTCGATCTGGTGGGAGGTGACACGACCACTTCGCTCACAGGGTTGACCATTTCTGTCACTGCCATTGGAGAAGCCCAGGAGGATGAATTGGTCTATCGGAATGGAGCAAAGCCTACCGATCTGTTGTGCGTAACTGGCGATCTTGGCGGAGCCTATCTTGGGTTGCAACTGCTCGAGCGTGAAAATGAACTGTTCCGGTTAAATCCGACTTTTCAGCCCCAGCTTTCAGGGTACGATTATATTCTTTCCAGACAATTGAAGCCTGAAGCGAGGATCGACCTGAGAGAAATATTTAAATCCCTGGGTGTGAAGCCCACCTCCATGATCGATATTTCTGACGGGCTATCCTCCGAAATACTCCATCTCTGCGACGATTCAGGCACGGGCTGCCGTCTGTATGAAGAGCGGTTGAGTTTCGATCCGCAAGTTCAGAAGATGGCGGAAGAGATTCATATCAATCCTTTGGTGGCCGCTCTCAACGGGGGTGAGGATTATGAACTTTTGTTCACGGTATCTGTTAATGAACATGATAAGTTGCGCAACCATCCCGATATCACGGTGATTGGTCACATGACAAAGAGGGAAGAGGGTGTCATGCTGGTAACCGCGGGAGGCTTGCAGGAGATTCCGCTTCAGGCACAGGGGTGGAATCCTTTGAAAAGTGACTAAAGTTAGCAAAGTACTTGTGACAGGGCCGAAGTTATGGAACGATGGATCTTCGATTCTTCATCTTTGAAGCAGGGAAAACGAAAATCGAAAAGTTTAAAATAATCTGTAACGTTTCGGGCAATGTTGCGTCTTATCTGAAGTCAGCAAGTTAAGAACATAAGTACTTACCATGATAAATATTCAAGATCTTCACAAATCATACGTCACAGGAAACAATAGTCTCCATGTTTTAAAAGGGTTGAACCTCGAAATTAAGGAGGGGGAATTTGTCTCCATCATGGGTTCATCCGGTTCGGGGAAATCTACACTGTTAAATATTTTGGGTGTGTTGGATGATTACGACAAGGGTCATTATTACCTGAACGGCAAAAAAATCTGGGGATTGAACGAGACCCAGGCGGCCATCACACGGAATGCGATGATTGGCTTTATCTTTCAATCTTTCAACCTGATCTCTTTCAAAAATGCCATGGAGAATGTGGCACTTCCACTCTATTACCAAAAAGTAAACAGGAAGAAGCGCAACCAGATTGCCATGGAGTACCTCGATCGGTTGGGACTGAAAGATTGGGCCCATCATCTTCCCAGCGAGATGTCGGGTGGTCAGAAACAGCGCGTAGCCATTGCAAGGGCACTTATCTCAAATCCCAAAATTATTTTGGCAGATGAGCCTACGGGTGCACTCGATTCACAAACTTCACTCGAAGTGATGGATATTCTTAAAGAGGTTAATGACCAGGGAATTACTGTCATCATCGTTACCCACGAGCACGATATTGCTGCATTGACACGGAAAATCATCCGGCTGAAGGATGGTGTCATTGGTGAGATCATCACCAACGGTGACCTTCAGAATTACCGCAACAGACTCACACAGGAATAAATCAAATAGGTATGTTCGACGTAGATATCTGGCAGGAGATTTTTAGTACCATCAAGAAAAACAAGCTCAGGACCTTCCTGACTGGCTTTTCGGTAGCTTGGGGGATTTTCATGCTGATGGTCTTGCTTGGTTCGGGGAATGGACTTTCCAACGGAGTGAAAGAACAGTTCGCCGAGAATGCAGTCAATGTGATGTGGATGTGGACGGGTGAAACCTCCATACCTTTCAATGGTCTCAAGGAGGGGCGCTCAGTAAAATTCAACAACCAGGATTATGACTATTTGACCACCAAAGAGAATGCGATAGAAAAAGTATCATCCAGATATTATCTTCCCAATGACATTTTGTATGCCTATGGAAAGGAGTACGGCTCTTTTGAGACAAGCACCTGCTACCCATCCCTCAAGGAGATGGAGAACATCAACATCAAAACAGGGAGGTTCATCAATGACCTCGACATGCAGGAGTTTCGAAAGGTAGTTGTGATCGGAGATGAAATCAGGAAAGCCCTCTTTAAAGAAGAAGATCCCATTGGAAAGTACGTCAAAATAGGTGGAGTACCCTTCTATGTAGTTGGTGTTTCACAATCCAAAAAAAGAAATCAGGACAACAACAGACAGGCTTACATGCCGTTTTCGACTGCACAACGAATTTTTAACGGTGGAGACCGGGTTCATACCTTCACGGTTACCTCTTCGATGGTAAAGACGACGGAAGAGGCCGAAGCCATCACGGAGAAAATCCGGACCGATATGGCGAAGCGGCATGCTTTTGATCCTGCAGACAAGCGGGCCATGGGATCTTTTAACATGTTGACTGAATACATCAGAACCATGAAGATCTTCCAGGCCATCAATCTTTTTGTCTGGATCATAGGTATCGGGACTTTGATTGCAGGAATAGTAGGGGTAAGTAACATCATGCTTATTCTTGTCAAAGAACGCACCAAAGAGATCGGCGTCCGAAAAGCCCTTGGCGCTACACCGTTTTCCGTAATCAGTCTGGTACTGCTTGAATCAGTTTTAATTACGACAGTAGCTGGATACATAGGACTGGTAATGGGGGTGGGATTGATGGAGATGATCAATTTTGTTCTGGATCAGGCTACTGCTGGAGGTGCTGAAAATGTCTTCTTCAAAAATCCAACGGTAGATTTTAAAACTGCAGTTTCAGCTACCTTGATATTGATCCTTTCGGGTGCCCTTGCGGGATATTTCCCCTCTAAAAGAGCAGCCAGTGTAACTCCGATTGAGGCCTTACGCGACGAATAACAACTTTATAATTACCACGAGGCAAAGCCAATAACTAATAGCTAACAGCTAATGGCTCTTTTGGATAACAGAATAGTCGATTTTCTTAGAATATAACACCTACGGACAAATGTTTGATCTCGACAGATGGAATGAAATATGGCACGCACTGGCCAAGAACAAAGTCAGGAGTCTTTTGACCGCCTTCGGAGTATTCTGGGGAATCTTCATGTTGATCGTCATGGCCGGTGCAAGCAACGGTCTTAAGAATGGTATCGTGGAGGGAGTGGCTAAGTTTGCTACCAACTCCTGTTTCATGTGGTCACAACAGACCGCCGAACCTTACAAGGGATTCAAGCGTGGCCGGCAATGGAACATGGATTCCGATGATCTTACCTATGTTCTCAACAACGTGCCCGAAGTAGAATACATCTCCCCCAAGAATTTTGGATCCAGAATGAACGGGGGGCCCAACACCATTCATGGATTAAAGACAGGTGCCTACAATGTAAAGGGAGATTATCCCGAATACATTAAAATTGATCCTTATACCATCCTTCATGGAAGATGGATCAACGACATAGACATACTTGAAAAGCGAAAGGTTTGTGTGATAGGCGAGAAGGTTTTTGAACAGATGTTTGATGCAAAAGAAAATCCTCTTGGTGACTATTTGAAAATTTCGGGAGTCTATTACCAGGTGATTGGGGTCATCAGGCCTGAGACACAGATTAACATCAATGGCAGGGCAGAAGAATCGATCTTCCTACCCTTCACCACCATGCAACAAACCTACAACATGGGCAACATGGTACACTTCCTGGCCATCACCGCAAAGAAAGGAATACCTGTGAGTGTGGTAGAGGAGAAGGTCAAAAATATCATCAAGATGCGTCACTCCATTGCCCCCAACGATGTGCAGGCTCTGAACAGTGTCAACATTGAAACACAATTTAAACAGATCAGTGGCCTCTTTATTGCCATAGGAGTTCTTACCTGGATAGTTGGAATTGGTACCCTGATGGCCGGTGTGATTGGCGTCAGCAACATCATGCTGGTCATTGTCAAGGAACGGACAAAGGAGATTGGTGTACAACGTGCTTTGGGAGCCTCCCCACGGACCATCATCACCCAGATCATGCTCGAAAGTGTTGCACTCACCACGGTAGCCGGCTATACCGGATTGTCGATGGGAGTAGGATTGCTCGAGTTGATCAACAAGATTATAGAAAGTCAGCCAGTAACTACCGACCGGGCTTTTTTCAAACACCCCGAAGTCAGTATGTCAGTGGCAGTGGCCGCACTTGTTGTGCTTGTCCTGGCCGGACTGTTTGCCGGTTCCATCCCTGCCAAAAGAGCCTTGCAGATCAAGCCTATTGAGGCGCTGCGGGAGGAGTAGGAAATGGACTGGGAGACTTGGGGACTCGGAGACGGGGCAAAGTGCTCCCTGAAGCCAGACTCCCCTGAGCATGTCGAAGGGGGGTACTGATTGGAGAATGGGAAAGGCCATTTGGATATTTTCGGACTAAATTGACAAATGATTGAATAAACGCAAATTAAGATAGAATAACAATATAAATAGATCGAATAAAAATACAAATCAAAGGTTGCCATGAAAAAGTTTTTGAAAATTGTAGGACTCAGTTTAATAGCCATTCTCTTTGTTGGGACGTTGGTGTTTTTGTACAAAAAATCGCAAAAAGTACCCGATAAGTTTGAGATAAAGAGTGGTTCTATCAACAATATCATCAAGAAAACCGTTGCCACGGGAACTGTTCAGCCACGTAAAGAGATTGAAATCAAGCCACAGGTCTCGGGAATCATCGAAAAGGTCTACCTCGAGGCGGGCCAGATGGTTCACAAGGAGGATGTCATGGCGCAGATCAACATCATCCCGGACATGGTGACCCTTAACAATGCTGAATCCAGGGTTAAAAGAGCTCAGCTCAATTACGAGGATGCCAAAATTGATTACGATCGTCAGACCACTTTGATAGAGAAGAAGGTGATCTCCAAAGAGGAGTATCAAAAGTCGAGACTTTCTTTCAACTCTGCCCGCGAGGAGGTTGAATCGGCCGAAAACAACATGGAATTAATCCGCAAGGGGGTGACCAAAAACTCGGCCAAAACTACCAATACGCTCATCCGTTCTACCATTAACGGGATGGTACTCGATGTTCCTGTCAAAGAAGGATTTTCTGTCATCCAGGCCAATAACTTCAACGCTGGCACCACGATCGCTACCGTAGCCGACATGAACGACATGATCTTTCTTGGTAAAGTGGACGAGACAGAGGTTGGGAAAATTAAAGAGGGAATGAACATCGAACTTACCATTGGTGCCATCGACAACCAAAAGTTCAATGCGGTATTGAAATACATCGCTCCCAAAGGTAAAATAGAAAATGGAGCCATCCAGTTTGAGATCAAGGCGGATGTGATTCTGAAAGCCGATCAGTTCATCCGTTCGGGCTACAGTGCCAATGCCAACATCGTACTCGACCGTCGCGACAGTGTCCTGACCATCCCGGAAGGTTTGCTTAAGTTTGCCCACGATTCGGCCTATGTCGAGTTGGAAAAAGCAACTGACAAGTATGAAAAGAGATTCGTGAAGACAGGCCTATCTGATGGTATCAACATCGAGATCGTTTCCGGGATCAAGAAAGAGGACAAGATAAAAGGCAATCAGATCGACCCAAACAAGAAACCGGAAGAAAAGAAATAATTCTTTCACGAATAACGACCAAAAGAGGTAACTTAGTATAAAAAATAGCAACCAATGATACGAACCATTTTCACCCTGGCTTACCTGATGCTGGTAGCACTCTTTGCTACCCTGCATGCGCAGGAGAGATCGGAAGAGCGTCGTGTAGGGAAAGAGTGTTCAGAGCCGTGTA
>CAZGSQ010000009.1:0-60302 GCA_964528535.1 uncultured Tangfeifania sp.
CTTGACTCGGCCAACATGGCTGAAATTGAAGAAGCCCTTAAACTGGGGATCATTGACGGTGTGACAACTACACCAACATTTATGCACAAAAACGGTATCACAGACATTGATGGTGCCATTGTGAAATTGTCAAAAATGGTTCCGGTGCTGATGATAGAGGCTCTGGGAGAGACTTATCAGGATATTGTTGCCGAAGCGCATCGTCTTCTTGGGCTTGGCTTGGACAAGAAAAAGACAGTATTTAAAATCCCCGTCAATCTCGAAGGCGTAAAAGCCTGTAAGATTTTGCACGGGCAGGGATTTCTTGTCAATGTACACCTGGTGTACAACATTCAACAGGCCTATCTGGCGCTGACAGCGGGTGCAAATTATGTCTGTGTTTTGGTGGGTCGCATGCAGGATCAGGGACACGATGCACTGGGTCTGGTGAAACAAATTGTTGAAGTGATCAAAGAATACAAATACGATGCAAAGGTGATGTTTTCTTCTGTCAGGTATCCTGAACACATCAAGGATGCACTTTTGCTTGGCGCCCACAACATAACGATTCCATGGAACATTATGAAGAAACTGGGTGACAATCATCTCACAAAACTTGGTACCGATCAATTCTTTCAGCATACCAGATTGATGACCATTCAGGTAAAGAGTGTCATTTCGGAGGTAAATCCAGTGGTTGACCTCGAATGCAAAGTGCTGGATGCCTTGCTTAAAATGACAGATTCCGGAATGGGTGCTGTTTCTGTAGTGTCCAAGGATGGATCACTGGCCGGCATATTTACAGATGGTGACCTCCGCAGGCAGATGCGCAAGATGGGAGATCATATTCTTACTGCTACAGTTGAAGAATGTATGACTGCCAAAGCTATCTCCATCGAGGCTGATGCGATGCTGCAAAAGGCTACAGATATTTTTAATACCAACCAGGTCGATAATATAGTTGTTACTGAGAATGGGAAACCCATTGGAATGCTTGATATTCAGGATCTGGTCAAACTTGATTTGTTAAGTTGATTTTCTGTTTACACGCAAAAAAAGCTGTCCAAATGGGCAGCTTTTTTTGCGTGTAAACAAAAGTTGATCCTAATTAATACTTACTCCTTGATGACCAATTCATTTATATTGTTCGGTAAATGATCAATTCCTTTGTTTTTTAGAATAGATAGTATATGTTCCCACTCCAGGGTCATCTCTTGGAAATGACCTGCGAGTTTCTCCGATTCGCTATTCAATGCACACATTTCAAGTTCTTTGGCCAATCGGCCTAATCGCTTAAAACACATTCCCAGCGATACCCCTACAATGGTATGAATTGATTTCTTGATTTGTGAAAGGTCATTTTCGAAAATGGAATGTTGTAAAAGTGCCATGTCTGCCGACAATTGACCCGGTATCTCTTCCACCAACTCTCCGAAAACAATATCGCTGTGGCCAATGTTCTCCATCAGCTGCTTGCTGTCAAAATGGGGTTCATTATCCTGAATGTCAACGACAGCAACATTTGGAATTGGCACGCCCTTCAACTTACTCAGAAATTTGACCAATACCTCCCTCAATGCTTTCTGCATGATGGGTTTGGTCAAAAAATCATCCATGCCTGCACGGAAACAGTTCTCTTTTTCTCCTTTAACGACACCTGCTGTCAAAGCCACAATGGGAACCCGACAATTTTCTTCTGTTTCGTGGTTGCGTATTGCAAGCGTTGCCTCAATGCCACCCATCTCCGGCATCTGAACATCCATGAAAATTAAATCAGGTTTGCAGGTGATTGCTTTCTCAACTGCTTCCATGCCATTCCTGGCTTCCACAATGATAGCCTCTGGAAGCATTTGTGAGATAATGGTCGTTACCAGAATCATGTTGATGGGAACATCTTCAGTGACCAGAATCGTGACGGATGGATGGTTCTCCAGTTCAATGGCAGTTCTTCCGGGAACCACTTCATTTTCTTTCAACGCAAATGGTTGTGGCTGTTGCAGGTTAATCAGGTAATGCAGAAGCTCCTCTGATTTTACAGGCTTGGTGATATTGTACCGAACGCCCAGTTTTTTGCATTCATCGTAAATTTCAATATCGTCAGACGAACTGTGTAACAAGATTATGGGTTGTATTTCAGGAGATAATTTTAGTTGTTGACGAATCATCCTGATGGTATCCATGCCATTGAAGTAGGGCATATGATAGTCAACGATTATTAAATCAAAGGGTTTTGAATGTTCGATGACCTGAAGTGCTGCCAAGCCGTTGTCGATGCCGACAAATGCGATCCCCCAGTTGTTAAAGGTATGTTCAAGAATCATACGGTTGTTGTCATTGTCATCAATAACCAGTATCCTGTTGATATTTGTAAGACTCCCGGGGTGGATCTTTTCACCTTGTTCGTATTGGGTTTCGAGGGTAAACGAGAAAGTTGATCCCTTACCCGGTTCACTGAAGATTTCGATGGTACTTCCCATTTTGTCGGCCAACATGCTGGAGATGACGAGGCCAAGACCAGTTCCACCAAATTTCCTCGTCGTTGAGGAATCAGCTTGAGTAAAAGCCTTGAAGAGTTTTTTCTGTTGTTCGAGGTTGATCCCTATTCCCGTATCACGTATCGCGAAGTTGAATCTTCCTGTCAATGTATCAATCTTGGTAAAAGATACTTTTAGTTCAACTTCGCCCATGGTTGTAAACTTCACGGCATTGCTCAGAAGGTTAACGAGTATTTGTTTGAGTCTTATGGGATCAACTACGGCAAAACGCGGCAAATTTTGTGGTATGTTCAGCAGTAGTTCCAGCCCTTTCTGAGCAGCATGGTATTTGATTATATCTGAGGCCATTTCTACCTGTTCAATCAAATCAGTCTTGATGAAATCCAACTCCATTTTGCCGGCTTCGATCTTGGAAAAATCTAGAATGTCATTGATGATGCTAAGCAGCGTAAGACCTGAACTATTGATATTTTCGACATATTGCTGTTGGATCCTGTTGAGTGGGGTCTTGTGCAGTAGATCTGTGAAACCAATTACCCCGTTGAGTGGAGTCCTTATTTCGTGACTCATGTTGGCAAGAAATTCTGATTTGGCCTTGTTGGCATGTTCTGCCTCCTGTTTGGCCTTTAACAAGGCTATCTCAATATTTTTTTGTTCAGTAATCTCACGCGATATACCTACCAGTCCGGTGATATTCCCATTGGTGCCACGCAATGGGACTTTCGATATCAACAACCAATGTTCAAGATTCTGGTTGTCTACAAGGCTTCCTTCAATATCAAGGATTGGGATCCCGGAATTGAGCACCAATTGATCCTCATCGAAGCCTCGTTTTGCGGCTGAATCCGGATAAAGGTAAAAATCAGTCTGACCAATGATTTCATCTTCAGAATTTTTACCTGAAAGCTGCACCTCCTTGGGATTGGCCAAAGTTTTGCGGCCTGCCATATCTTTGACATAAACAGCGTCAGGGATCAGGTCAATGATGGTTCTAAAGAGTGCCCGCTCGTTGTGCAAGGTCTCTTCGGCCTGCTTGCGTTTGGTGATATCCTTTGAGATTCCAAATGTTCCAATGATGTTTCTGTTCTTGTCACGCAAGGGGATCTTCGTTGTAGCAACCCAGCTATCAGGCCTGCCATTCCAGGTTTGTCTTTCTTCCTTACCAACCGGCTGACCCGTACGAATTATTTCTTGTTCATCTGCAAAGGCCTTGTTGGCATGGTCACTGGTGAAAAAATCAGCGTCGCTCTTTCCGATCGCTTGCTTTGGATCTGTCAATCCGAAAGATTCAGCATGCGATTTGTTGATGCGGATAAACCGGCTTTGAATATCCTTAAAATAAATATGGTCGGGAATATTGTTCATGAGCGAACTCATCAAATAGCGCTCATTGACCAGTGCCTCTTCTGTGAGATTATTCTCTTCATTGGCATCCTGAAGGAGTTGGACTTTCTCGGCAAAATTCTGGTAAGTCTGATCAATGTCCAAAATGAAGCGTTTTAGCTCGTCGGAAAGATTCTCCATCGATCCAAAATGCTCCCTGACTTGTTCCATCAAAAGACTGTTTGTGATGACCTCCATATGTATAATCCTCTGTATAATACTGTTAATCAAATTTGAATGGTTGAGTCCGTTCGTGTATTCTTGTTGCATAAGAAACAATCGGCCAACAATATTGTTCAACAATGGAGGCTAATTTTTACATCGGTACAGATGGATTGTTGGAAGAAAGTGATAGATAATTTTTACGCTGTCTGTGAAAATGGATCTTGTAACTTACCATGGCAAAGGTGCCATATCCCATTGTCTGTACAACCATAAAAATGAATTCGGGTCTGACATCCGACAAAGCTCCGCCCATGGTTCTTATCCTTAAAAAGGCCGGAATCATCGAGGTTGAGGGAAAGATCAGTGCCATGTGATAGAGAAATGGTGGAAGCGAAGTTGCCGGCCACGACATTCCGCTCAAAAATAGGATGATAGGCGATAGGAAGACAAGAAGCATGATCGAATGTTCTCTTCTCTTCATGAGCAAGGAGACCGATAGGCCCAAAAATATTACTGAAAAGAGATACGGTATCATCAGAACAAACAAATCCAGGAGTGCACCTTTGTCGGGAAAACCGAACCATTGGAAGAGGACTATCTCGGTGAATAGAAGGTTGAAGATGGATAGCGTAAAATAGGCCAACGACTTTCCTGTTAAGTGACAAAGAATTGCGGAAATATCATGTTCTGTGGAAGCGATTTGGAAAAGCTGTCTCTCCCTTTTCGCTCCACCAATCATTCCAATCCCGACCAAAAGGGTTTGTTGCAGAATTATCAGTATGAGTCCAGGCATCAAATAGGAACCATATGCTCCCGAGGGATTGTGCAGAGCATAACTTTTCAAGACCATTGGTTCCCGCTGTTTGACAGCTGCTTCCATTGGTATACCTTTTGCCAGCAATCGCTTGATTTCAATTCCAGCAGAGAGGGTACCCGTTGCCCGAAGGGTTCCGCGCAAGGTCTCCTTGTAGAGAAGAAAAAATCCTGCATCACAGTAAAGTCCGATGTGGGTTTGCTCACCTTTGATGATTTGCTTTTCGAATCCGGCAGGAACAACAACAATGCCTTTCGCTTCATCATCCCAAAAATTTTGTCTGGCTTCCGTAAAATCACTTGACACTTGCTCAATTTTGATCTCTTGTGTAGCCCCAATCATACGGATGAGTTGTCTGCTTGTGACGCTTTTATCCTGATCGACAACTACCATTGGGATATCTCTCACCACATTGTTTTGGTATGCAACTGAATAAACCATAGGATAAATCCAAACTGCAACAAAGAGAATAAGCAAGGCACCCTTATCTTTGTAAATAGCCATCCACTCGCTTGCAAATGAATCTACAATCCTTTCAATACCAATCCTAACAACCCGACCAATCCAATACCTCATAACTCATACCTCATAACTCATACTTCATAACTCTACCTCATAACTCATACCTCATCACTCAAATCTCATAACTCATCACTCATACCTCTTTTCATTCTCTGCTCTGCCACCTTTCATTTGCGAATCGCCTCTTGAATATGGGCAAGACGAAAATTCCGGTAAGGATAAATGGCAACAGCAATACCATTGGACCAATGGCTTCGTGAATAGGTTCACCCCTCATCGTCTGGCTCAGAAAAGCTCTCAACCAATAGGTATAAGGGAAAATAATTGAAAAAATTCTGGCAACCCAGGACATACCCAGGACAGGAAAAGTCAGACCAGAGAAAGTAAGTGCCATCATGGTATAGGCACTGCCCAGAGACAAGGTCAACCGAAGATTGACTGTCAGGGTAAGAAACAGAATGGCCATGGCTTGATAAGCCAGAATAAGCAGAAATTCCGAAAGGAGGATGATGGTCAATGATCCATTTAATGGAATTCCCATTACCTTGATCAACAGTATGTTCATTGCCATCATGTCAGCAAAAAACATCAAAATGTACGGAGTTAATTTTCCAATAATGGCCACCATTGCACTATTATCTGCCTGGTGAAGCCATGCTGTTGCAGTTCCTTCTTTCATCTCAATTCCAATGGCATAGGAAGTTCCAAGAAATATAAAAACTACAATAAGAAGTGGCAGCAGACCCATCATGAGAAAGTAGGCATAGTTGCCAAAAGGATTAAAAAGAAGATGAATAGCGGGGAGAATTGGAACTGCATTTTTTAAAGCTTCTTCATAAGGTAAACCCTTTTTAACCATCGACTGTACCTTGATAGCGCCCGACACAGTAGAAATTGTGGAGACCATTTGCGACTGGATAATACCACCTTTGATAACATTCGTATTGTTGAAGAATAGCGCCAGTTCCGTCTGCAATCCTTTTTGCACCTGTTTTTCCAGTCCTTGGGGAATGTAAAGCACTGCATCTGATACTCCTTTGGCAATGGTTGAGTTTGCCTCGTTGAGAGATGTAACCTGGTTGGCAACATGCATGGCCGGCGATGCATCTATCATTCTGGCTATGGTTCTTGAAAGTTGCGAGTGATCCATATCGACCAAAGTTACAGGAAGTTCTCTGACTACCGTAGCAGAAAACATCCAGGCTATCAAAAGAAATGAGGTAACCGGACCAACAATTGTCACAAAAATCAAAACCCAACTATTGGTTATTCTGCCAAATTCACGGAGAACTACATGAAAGAAGGAGGAAGAGACCATGCGCTTCATAATTGATGACCCATTCATTTTATTTGGTTGAGCTTCTAACATGATCCCAATCCACAAGTGCACTCATACCAGGCCGTAGTCCTTCTACCTTACCGATGGGAACAGCGTGGATTTCGAATGTTTTTAAGTCGAAATCCCCTCTTGTCTTTGTGGCATTCCATGTCGCAAAATCACCCATTGCACTGATATATTTTACTTTGAGAGGCATTTCCTTCATGCCAAGTGCGGGAAATCTGGCGTTCAGAATACTCCCTTTTCTGATGTCTGAAAGCAGATCCTCGCGAAGATTGAAGGTTATCCAGACATCTGAAAGATCAACGATAGTTACAACCGGATATCCGGATGGAACGAGCTCTCCTTGCTACCAGAAGATTTGCTACTTCTCCCTTCAAAGGAGCTGTGATTTGTTGTTCGCTTAGATATGAATTTACCTCGTTGATCACTCCATCGGCCTGCATTACCAATGCTCCTGCGGCATCTTTGTCTTCTGTTCTGGCACCATTTTTGGCTTTTTGGTAAAGTGAACCCGCTGCTTTTTCATTTTCCTGAGCTGCCTTCATTTTTGTTTGTGCCTCATCGCGCTGTTGCTCTGGCACAACGCCCTCCAGGAATAAATTGTGTATGCGGTTGAAAGTTCTCCCGGCAAATTCGGAAGCAGCAATTGCAGTTTGCCAATTGTTGAAGGCAGCCTGAATGTCCTCTTTCTGTGCTCCATGAATTGTTTTGTCTTTCTGCGCTCCTGCTGCCATACGAACTGCTGATGCCTGACTTAGTTTGGCCTCCAGTTCCGGAGAGCTTAGTTTGAACAACACCATACCCGGCAACACTTCATCTCCTTTTTTTACAGCCAGAGTCTCGATGCGCCCGGCTAATTTAGAAGCAACTTTTATTTGTGTAGCCTCCACTTCACCCTGTATCTCAAGGGGAATAGGTCTACTGACAATATAAATGGCATAAAGAACAAACAAGATGAGCAATCCAAGTGCTCCGGAAACCAGGTATATTTTTGATTTATTCATTTTCGATAAGAAGTATTTAAGTATCACCGATTCAACGTATTATATTAATTAATCTATTTTTGTACTCGCCCTGCGCAAGTAATCTGTGAATTCGTCCGTTATTCCCGCATAAAAAAGTAATTTTGAAAGAGATACATCGTATCCATACATGGCTTGCAGTCTGTCCATTCGGGCTTTTGCCAGCAACAAAGAGGCATCAGCTACCTGTGCTGAAGTAGCCATTCCCTCGCCAAATGCTTTGTTACGGACCCTGTAATATTCTCGTGCCAGCTCCATCGATGCATCCAACATTTGCAACTGTTCACGATACATGTTAAGTTCCTGGTAATGTTTGCTGATTGCCGTCTGAATATCGGCGAAAGTTTTCTGGTAGAAGTCTTCTGCTTGTAATTGCTGATAATGCAAGGCTTTGGTTTTGCAGTTTCGGGCTGATCCTTCAAACAAATTCCACTTCATGCCAAGTCCCACGACATATCCTGGTAAGTAGGGTGATAGATCTCTGTTGGCAATATCATACATACCTGTAGCCGCAATTGTGGGAAGTTTCTCCGATTTCTCTGCCCTCAAAGCAGCATTCGCCAACTCTTTTTTCTTATTTATCTGTAAAAGAAACGGACTTTTCTGCATGGCTTTTTCAATGAAATAATTCACTCTTTCAAGAGAATCAAGATAAAAGAGGCTGGTGATCGGTTGTATCTTGCTCAATTGCTTGTCGGCCATCGTATTAAGAAGTGCCTCGCGCAGCAGACTACATTGCCTGACCGATTTTTGCATTTCCCTTTCCGATTCAGCCAAATTAAGTCTTGAGTTGAGCAATTCTACATTGGCAATTTGACCCTGTCCACGCAATTTTTCAGCGTCATGGTAATGTAGTTCCATGATCTTTTTTGCTTCGTCCCTGACAACCATTACCTGCTCGGCAAAAACCAGTCCGAAGTACCTTTCAATCAATTCGTTGGTTAGTTCATATGCTTTCTGGATGTTTTCTGTTTTTACCGTTTCATATTTGATGCGCGCAATACTGTTGGCGGCATTAATTTTGCCGCCTGTGAAGATGGGCCATACAAAAGCAGCATTCAGTGTCGCAAATTGCCTTTCCTGAATTGTTAGGTCCCAATCGGCACTCATGACAGTTGACATGCCTTCCATCATTTTCTTCCTGACAACTTGTGTGGATAGGTTGTCAGGTAGGATTGGCATCGATCCTCCCGTTGCAGGATTTGGATTTGGGACTCCACTAAATACGCCATAACTTCCAAGTGTTTGATAAATTGGCGAAATTGCATCCCTTACTGGGGTCAGGTCGAAGTGAATCCTATCTTCCATGATGGTATAACCTGCGCTGAGTGTAATTTTTGGGTAACGCAATGCACCTGCAGTTTTTATCTCCTGCTCCGATTGTAAGAGCATGTGATTTGACTGTTGTATCAGGAAGTTGTTCTGAAGCGTAAGTTGCAGTGCCGTTTCAAAAGAGAGCCTGGTCAATTCATCTGGTGATGCTCCGTGGGCACTTAAAGAGAAAAGTAGCACTGCAATTGTGCTCACTTTTGATAATTTGATTCCTTGCATCTGAGTCATTTTAATGAATTGATACAAAAGCTGATTACCCTCTGCTTGTCAGAAATTGTCCATCCAATATTGCCGAAGAATCCTTTCATCCGAAGATTGATGAATTCAATCGGATAGACAATTCCCATGTTATAAACTTCTTCAGGCGAAAGCGAAGGATGAAACTCCTGATTGGCAACTCCATGCGCTATCAATTTTTGACAGAGTGACTTAATTTCTCTTCTCTGGGAATCTGCCACCTGAAAATTGTAATCGTGCATCAATACATGGATAAATTTGATCTCTCCGGGATCTTTTTCTGCCATCTGAAAAATCTCCTCTATGAAAAGCTTAAGAACGATATTTATATCTTGATAATTAAGAAGATAGTCTTCTAATTGAACGATGAGCAAATGAATTTTTTGATGCAGTAACGATACTACCAACGACTGTTTACTGCTGTAAAACCTGTAGAGATAGCCTTCTGCTACTCCTGCTTTTTTTGCTATGGAAGCCGTAGAGGCTCCACCATATCCCTTCTCTACAACCAATTCCATGGTTGCGGCATGAATTCTTGCCAACTTGCTTGCGTCTATAGTTCGTGCCATTTTTAATTAATAAATGAGTGAATAATCATTCATGTTGCAAAAGTATTTTTCGCTTTGTCAATTGCCAAATAAAATGGAGAAGATTTACAATAATTTAATATAGCTGCAAGACTGGAAATAAATAGGAGAATTGAGATAGCTCAAGGATATAGATTAATTGGAAATTAACCACCTTTGCAGTAAGCAGATTAAAAGTGACAGAATGATGGTAGGATTGATACATTTGATTTTGCAGCTGTTGAAAAGGATTATGCTCTTTGTCTGCACGATTGTTCTGTTTCCGCTTGCCACCAGTTCTCAATCATTCGTCAGGGTTAACTCAGGTACCAAAGCAGATATAACCCATGTCACAGTGTTCAAAGACAACGAAGGCTTTTTTCTGGCCGATAGAATTTATTCATTGTCAGCACAGGGTGAATGGAAGAAATCAGTTTTCCCCTCTATTCACCCAATTTCGCAATTCTCTGCTAATTCAGCTGATGATTTTTATTACGCCACAAATCTCGAAAATAGTACTTCCATCCTCTATCATTACCACGATAGAAGGGTAGATGAGGTGGTTGGTCCATTTGGAGTGTCTATTTTTTCAATGTCTGTCAGTCCCGACAAGATCCCCTACTTCGCCAGTTTCTCTGAGGTCGCGAGTCTTGAAAATGGTTTGTTCAAGAAGACAGTTTTGGTCCCTACACGATCGGTAGTAAAAAAAATTGTAGCTGGTAAGAACAATCATTTTTGGGTACTCACCCAGCAAAGTGAAATGTTCATTTACGATGGAGCTAATTACAAGCGTATCTTGAAAGATAAAAAAGTTGCAGATTTTCAGATTCTGGAAGAGCATGTTGGATTTGCCTTGTGCGAAGATGAACTGGTCCAGTTTAGTGATTCTGGCTTTAGAATCTGTTCTTACAACAATGAGTTTCGAAAGGTTGAAAAATTTTGTATTTCGAAACAGCAGGATATCTGGATGATAGGTCAGAAATCCAAAGTATTGAAATACAGTGCAGGACAAATTACCGATCTATCCCCCAAGGAGCATTACAATCTGAGAGATATTGCAATCAACGACGCAGGGGAAGTCTGGATTGCCGGTAATGATGGGGTCCTTCTCTATTGGGGCAAAAAGAGCTTCATTCCTTACAAGACCATCAATCCAGGATTCTCATCGTTCAAGTTGTCTAACTACAGCATTGATCTCGATAATGAATATGGTGTTGCCTTGGCAGATTTAGACGGTGATAATAAAATTGATATTTTTTCAGTGTGTATATCAGATGTTAATCGTTTGTTTATCAATATAATGAATAGTGATAAGGATTCGATTAAAGGAAATTTCTTCAAAGAGGAAGGTTTTATTCGAAAATCGGAAGGCGCCATTGATCGCCAGCAAGGGGTCACTCTTTCTCCCTTAAAGTTGGGCGTTTCGGTGGCCGATGTCGACAACGACGGTGATGAAGATATTTTCATTTGTTACCTGAATGCTGGCAACAAACTTCTCTTGAACAATGGGAATGGTGTTTTCAGAGATGTTTCGAACCAACCATTCCGTGCCGGTGAGAATTTAGGCCGTTCCACTGCAGCGGCATTTGCCGATGTCGATCTGGATGGATTTGTTGATCTTTACGTCACCAGCGAAAATGGATCGAATAAGCTCTTTCACAATGACGGAACCGGACATTTTACTGATATTACAGTCAGTGCTGGCCTGGAAACCATATCCGGGGGTTCCTGCGCGACTTTCAGCGATATCAACAACGATGGATACCCGGATTTGTGCGCTACATTTTGGTATGGACAGAACCGGATCTACTTAAATGAGACAAAGAACGGAGTCGTAAAATTTCGTGATATTACCGCACTGACTGATCTTTCAAAATCACCCGCTGTAAAAAGCAATGGTGCAACGTTTGCAGACATTAACAACGATGGATTTCCGGATCTGTTTGTCGCAAACAGGAACGATGAGAACAAACTCTATCTCAATGATGGACATGGCATATTCAAGGACGTAACGGCCAACTATTTTGAACACAAGACCTTTCTCTCAAATGGCGGTGTATTTGCAGATTTTGATCAGGATGGATACCTTGATCTCTACCTTACCAATGTAGGCGAAAATATTCTCTATAAAAATATTGCCGGGAAATATTTCCAGGATGTTACCTCAGATTTTGGCGCAGAATTGAGTGGCTATTGTACAGGAGCAGCCGTAGGAGATCTTAACAACGATGGGAATGTCGATATTTATGCTGCCAATTACCTTAGTGGCAGCAGTAAAGTTTTTTTGAACCAAAGCAAGTTTGCAAGCAATCTGAAGATAAAACTGGAAGGCACCCTTTCCAACAGGGATGCCATAGGTGCAAAGGTCTATCTTTACAAGAAGAACAAGCTAAAAGGTGATACCATTCTGGCAGGTTACCAGGAGATAAGCGGTGGTAGTGGCTATGCATCGATTTCGGCCAAAGAGGTCATCTTTCCACTGAATCAGGAAAACAATTATTGGGCTATCGTCAAATTTCCTTTTCCTGGAAGTAACCTGAAAATTGATGATTTGAAACCTGGATTATTGGTTGTTAAAGAACAACTTGGCCTGAATGCCTTCGTTACCATGGTCAGAAAATCTGCCTTCCGAATGATCAAAGATCCTGAGATACTGAAAGAACTGCTGAAAACTTTGATAATTCTGCTTATTTTACTATTCTATTTTAAACGATACATCAAGGGTAAAGAAAAGATGATGTGGATAAGAAGGAGTATCTCTTTTGCCATCTTTGGATGTTTTCTGATCGGTAATTTATTTTTTATTTACACCACTTCACCATTTATGTACTTTCTGCCAATTTTAATAGCTATTATCTTGATGGTTATCATGCATTTGGTTACCGAAAGAATGCAAATTTCACTGAATATTGCCAGGCAGCGAATGATGTTGAGAGAAAAGATCTCACGTGATTTACACGATGATTTGGCATCTACCCTCGGAAGTATTTCAATTTATTCTGATACGCTCAAGAGACTTGAGACTCCTTTAAAATCTGATTTTAAAAAACTGTCTTTAAAGATTGCCGAATTAACCCAATCTGCCCTTCAGTCTATCACTGATATAATTTGGATGACTTCCCCCAAAAATGATTCCCTTCAAGGATTGATGGCAAAAACCAATAACCTCCTTTACGAAACGCTCATCGACAATGGAATCCAATACCATGCAGAAATCAATCTGCCTGATCTCCCTATTGTGCTTCCTGATGAGTTGAAAAACGATACCTTTTTGATTCTCAAGGAGGGAACGCACAATATTATCAAGCATGCCAAGGCAACAAATGTGAAACTCATCGCAGATGTGAACGGCAACGAATGCTCCATATCCCTGATGGATGATGGAATTGGCTTCGACGAAAGAAATACAATTTCGCAAGTTTCTCATGGAAATGGACTGATCAATATCAGGAAGCGGGCGCATGATTCCAAAATTGAAATTTCCATCCACTCACGTGAGGGCAACGGAACCATAATAAGTTTGAAATTCAAAATATGACCCGAAAGGGCTATGGTGAATGCCGTTTATTTGTATTTAATTCGTTGAAAAATCATTTATGAATGTTTCAGTTGGTATTGTTGAAGATCATGAAGAATTTCGACAGAGTTTGATCTATTTGGTCTCCACGAGCATCGGTTATGAAGTCCTTTGGTCATTTGGTTCGGTCGAAGAAGCCTTGCGGGATAATCGTTTTCCGGATGTATTACTACTGGATATTAATCTTCCCCGAATGAGTGGTTTAGAGGCCATACCGATCTTTAAAGGTGCTTGGAAGGAAACGAAGATCATCATGCTGACCATTTTAGAGGATGAATTTAACATCATGACTGCCATCAAAAATGGTGCAGATGGTTACATTCTTAAAAAAACCAATCCGCAAAAAATACTGGAGGCTCTTCAACAAGTCTTTGATGGAGGAGCGGCCCTAACTCCCATGGTAGCCAAGCAACTGTTGTCTTTTTTTAAGCCGATTCAAAAAGATAGTCAACCGGATACTGCACTTACTAAAAGGGAGCATGAAATACTTTCTTATATTGTAAGTGGTATTACAAACGAAAGAATTGCATCCGAATTGTACATCAGTACACAAACTGTGCGCAATCATATCAAGAACATATATGAAAAGCTGCACGTTCACTCGAAGGCTCAGGTTGTAGCCAAAGCATTGAAAGAAAGGATTTTATAATAGAATATAGGAGAGAAATTTTATTTTTTGCAAATGCCATTTTGTTAAAAATCTTTCAGAACAAATGCCATGAGAACTAACTTATCCGAGAAGAAAAGAAGAATCTTCAGATTTCTGTTAAAATCTTTCAGTTTAACTTCAGCCATGTTTGTCTTTCAAGCTTGCTATGGTACTCCGCAAGATTTTGGCCATGATGTATACCTCGAAGGCATCGTTAAAGCAAAAAAAACAGACCTGCCCATCCCGGGGATTAGAGTCTCCCTCGATAGTCAGCCTCAATATGAGTTTACCGATCAGGCTGGAAAATTTAGGATCTACGCATCCAAGGCCGACCAATACAAAATTCATTTCACTGATGTTGATGCACTCATGAATGGTTCATTCAGTGCGAAAGATACAACAGTCCAATTTTTTAGTCAGTCAGTTTCACTGAATATCGTACTGAATGAACAATAGTATTTGGAACAGATTTCGGCAAGTCGTTCATAACCAGTTTAGAAACAACGAAATCAAGCTTCATGAATTGAACTATTTGTTTTGGGAATGTACCCACAAATGCAACCTCAAATGCCTGCACTGCGGATCCGACTGCTCTCTTGACACGGGAACTCCTGACATGCCATTTGAAGATTTTCTCAAATCAATTCAGCCTTTGAAGGAAAAATTCCGGAAAGATACCATTACCGTAGTTTTCACAGGCGGAGAGCCATTGCTGAGGAAAGACCTCGCCGATTGCGGCAGAATACTCAGGGAGCATGGTTTTAGGTGGGGAATCGTAACAAACGGATTTTCGTACAACCAGGAAATTCATGGAAGATTGCTTGGAGCAGGGATGGGGGCGATAACACTCAGTCTGGATGGAATGGCTGACAATCACAACTGGTTGCGAAACCATCCAAACAGTTTCGAACATGCCGTATCTGCCATGGATTTGATTGTATCTTCCCAACGGTTGAATTATGACGTCGTAACTTGCGTCCATCCAGGCAACATCTCAGAATTGCCTGTTTTAATGGAATTTCTGATCGAAAAGCATGTCAAAAGTTGGCGATTATTTACCATCGCACCCATTGGTCGAGCCATTGACAACCAGGGACTTCAGTTGAATCGTGACCAATTGGTCTTCTTAATGGAGTTCATCTCTAAAGCGCGAAAGGAGAAAAGGATTGATACAAAGTTCAGTTGTGAGGCTTATGTCGGCAATTATGAATTAAAAGTGCGTGATTCATTTTTCTTCTGCCGTGCTGGTATAAATATTGCTTCGGTTCTGGTGGATGGTTCAATCTCAGCCTGCCCCAATGTAGACAAACATTTCATTCAGGGAAATATTTATTCAGACGATTTTCATCATATTTGGGAGAATGAATTCAGAATGATGAGAGATAGGAGTTGGACAAAAGTTGGAGTCTGTTTTGAATGCTCTGATTATCAAAATTGTATGGGAGGTGCCATGCATTTGTGGACTGAAAAAAAAGAATGTACGCAGTTCTGCATCAACAACCATCTAAAATTGGACCGAAAGAAACATTTCAAATTCACCTGATAAATGACCCCAAGGGGCTATTTCAATCTCAGACTACTGTCATTACCTTTGAACAAATGGAACTAATCAGGAGAGGATCTTCTCCAGTGGCAAATTTTACAAACACAATTGTAACCAAAAAACCGAAAAATGAAAAAGAGAATTCATCAAATTGCAGTGATTCTATTGTTACTAACTGTTTTTTCTTCCTGTGATTTATTCAACAAGAAAAGTTCAGACACTCCTGCAGTGACTGTCCAACAATTTAGTTCTCAGGTTACTGACCTTCATGACGCCTTGGAGAATTTTGTTACAAAAGCACAGGCTTATGAAAATGCAAAATTTGCCAGCCTAAAGGCCGCTCAATCAAAGCAAATTATTGATGACTACGTAACCGCCGGTGAACAATTTGTAGCCGTGATGCAGACTATCCAAACAACCCAGAGTCAAACCAAGTCTGTACACCTCAAAGATGGTACACCAATTCCTTGTGGACCGATGGATTTTATTCCGGATGCCACTTCAGGTATTTCACCCGGGTTGGTTAAAAACGTTGGTGATTTAATTGCAGAAACCAAAGGAGACAGGGATGCCATTCAGAAAAAATTTGACAACAAGGAGATTGATGAAAATACCTACAATGCAGCTCTGGATAAGCTCAAAGTAACAAAGACGGTCAAGGCTGTCAATACCGGTCTTGGTGCTGTTGTTGGCACCGGTGCAGCCTTGGGTGCAGGACTTATCATCGGGGCTACAACCTTGCCGGCCATTGCAACAGTGACGGTGGTTGGGGTAGTTGTGGGAACCTCAGTTACCTGGTTTGCAAATTGGTACAGCGGTGTCAAGGCATCAACCGGCGTGACACAGCAGTTTATTGTTAGTGGAAAAACAACCGTGGGGGGCAAACTTCCTGTGCATCTGATCGGGCAGGGAGCAACAGTTACATTGGCTGTACAAGGTTATGCACCAGTTGTCATGCCTGGTTTCGCTCTCCCTGCAGCAGGATACAACAAAAAGATAGATATTACTCCTGTTAAGTTGAGCGATGCACAGTCGGGTGGGACTTCAAGTGTTTGCATGATTGATGAATTGATGGTCACAGGAACATGTACAAATGTTGAGTTTGTCACAGGAAGTCCTTCGCCTTCCGATCCGGCACCCAACCAGGGAGTTACGGTTACTGGGACAATCATTCCGAAAGTTGCCGGATGTAGCATCTCATTTTCTATCGTCGGAACCGATGGATACTCTAATTCAGCTACCAAAACGACAGATGCCAACGGACAGGCAACCTTCTATATTCCGGGAGGTGCTTCTGGAGTATTTGATAGAGTGACAATTACTTCAAGCAATGGAAAATCCTCCATTGTATCCTATACCTTCTGAAAGAGAATATACCTGGTTGGTACGTTATTTCACACATTCGATTTCAGACCTTAATATAATCAAGGATTCTGAAGCGACTTTGCCTATCCTGGGGAGTTAATTGTTTACAAAAAAGAGTGGTTTCTCGGTAGAGAAATCCCAGCTGTAAGAAGTACCGGAAACCACTCTTCTCCCAAAAATTAAGTTTCGATCACCCTCGCAATTGCACCTACTGAAAACCCAAAAGGATGTATTGGTTTTAGGCAGGTGCAATTTTTTTTTACATTATTTGTATCTTGCAACCACAAATAAGAATGAAATTGCATCCAATCGGTTAATTTGTTTTTTCTGAATCTCGCACGATGCTATTTCTTAAACCAATTAATCCTTGTAAAATGAAGAAATTTATCTCCACATCGGTCCTTACCTTCATCTTGGTTCAGGCATTTATTTTTTCAAATGCAGAGGTTCGATTGCCAGCCATTCTCGGCAGTCACATGGTACTGCAGCAAAAGAGCGAGGTCAATGTGTGGGGATGGTGTGCTCCTGGTGAAAATATCAAACTGACAACATCTTGGGATACTACAAGATACACAACAATCGGAACATCTGGCGCCAAATGGTCTCTGAAAATTAAGACACCAGCCGCTGGAGGACCTTTTACTATAACCATCAATGAGAAAATCCTTCTTGAAGATGTGATGACAGGTGAGGTCTGGATTTGTGGTGGTCAGAGCAACATGGAATGGAGTGGTGATCAGAAATTGCAACAGTCATTGGATGAGGCACCTCACGCGACAAATGAGAAAATAAGGTTCTTTTATGTACCAAAAACAACTTCAGATTACCTGCAAGAAGATACAAAAGCAAGTTGGAAGGTATGCTCACCGGAAGAGATGGTCCATTTTAGTGCTATTGGCTATTTCTTTGGGAAAAAGATCCAAAATGAGTTGAATGTCCCTGTCGGTTTGATCAATAGCAACTGGGGTGGAACCCCTGCCGAAGTGTGGACGCCAAAAGAGGTTGTCGAAAAAGACCCAATATTGAAAGAGGCCTCATTGAAACTCAATCCTTCCAAATGGTGGCCAATTTCTCCCGGAATAGGCTACAATGCAATGATAGCCCCATTGACAAAATTCAAGATCGCTGGTGCAATTTGGTACCAGGGTGAAAGCAATACACAAAATTATCCCTCCTATGCTCGCCTCATGACAAAGATGATTGCTTCCTGGAGAGATGCATGGTCATTTTCCTTCCCATTTTACTTTGTTCAGATTGCCCCATTCTCCTACGGAAATTACAATGTTGGTGCATTGATAAGGGAACAACAGACAGCCTGTCTCTCTATCTCAAAAACTGGAATGGTCGTTGTCCATGATCTGGTTGAGGATGTGAACAATATTCATCCTGTCAAAAAGAAAGAGGTGGCTGATAGGTTGGCCACTCTTGCCTTGTCAGAAACCTATGGAGTAAAAAATTTGATCTGTAAGTATCCAGTTTATAGAGGAATGGTTCTGGAGAAAAACAGAATCAGAATCTTGTTCGAGCATGTGGAGAATGGCCTCATGGCTTCAGCGAAAGACCTGAATGAATTTTATATTGCTGGCGATGATCAAAAATTTTTGTTTGCCAGTGCAAGAATTGAGGGAAATACAGTAATCGTCTGGAACAAAGCAGTCAAAAATCCGGTGGCAGTTCGTTTTGGATTTAGTAACACAACGATTCCAAATCTTTTTAACAAAGAGGGTTTACCCGTGAACCTATTCAGAACGGATACCTGGGACGTTAAAACAGATGCAATCGTTAAATGAAACAAACATGTTGCTTCACAACATCCAAGAGAATGATAATAATTTCATCAACATGGAATTCCATACTACCCTTAATTTTAAGGATTTGCCTCTATGATAGCCAAGTATCCGATTTACCTCTGGATCCTTACACGAATGTGGTGGAGCTAACTTTCGAAGGGTCACCCAGGGCTTCAAATCCAGCATTCAGATAGAACTACTTTATTGTTTCATTTCAGGCTGGACTTCGAGAAATTTAATGGAGGATTCGACATCTAATCTCTTGGCAACAATTTTCTTGTTCTTGTCCAAGATGTATATAATAGGAGTACTGGTTACATCGTAGAGTTTTCTGAAATTAGAACCGTAGTTGGGATCCCAGACATGTGTCCACTCCTGAATTTTATACTCCTGGATGGCTTTCATCCATTTTTCCTTGTTGTTTTGGGTAAGCACCGCGTAAATTTCGACCCCCTTGTTTTTAAATTTTTGGTACAAATCTTTGTTCAGGAGTGGCGTAGTCTTTTGGCAATGGCTACAGTCAGGTTCCCAGAAATAAAGCAGCGTGAAACGTGCATTTACCTGTCTCAGACTATAATAGTTACCTTCCGAGTCGGGAAGTTTTAACTCTGGAGCCAAATTCCCAATCAGATTAGGCTTGACCGCAACAACCCTCTCTTTGATCTTCCTAACAACAGCTGTGTCAAGCCAGGGCTTTGGATCTTTCAAAATATATTTTTCTGAAAGCACTACAAATGCCTTGTCCATGCCCATGATCTGCGACTGGTTGGATTCATTCAGAAGATAGAGAAAAACATAGTGGTACACCTCTTCGTTCTGCTTTGACTTTTCAATGACTTCAATCATTGGATTGATCAATGAATCAGGAATTTGTAAAATCATTTTTTTGAAATAGGTATCCAGTTTTTCCTGGAAAATGGGGGTCCTTATCAATCCTGCCCGTCCAAAATTGAAGTTGTCCCAATAATGGTCCTTCAGGAAATTGTAGCGGTTCACCCAACGCAACGAATCAGGATTCTTAACGGTAGGCGGAATAGTGGGTTCATCTGATTGCGGAACAAGCATCGACCGATAGAAATCTGCAAGAAAAGTCCCTTTGTATTTCTCGGAATTTTCTTTCCAAAATCCCTCCATCAATTCATTTAGGTCTGCAAGCTTTTTCTGTAAAATCTTCACAGAATCACTCTTCTCCGGAATTGCTGAAAGCCTGCCCTGAATGGCGGTTTGCTTGGCTTTTTGCAAACTAAGAAAATTTTGGTAATCATGAAATGCAATGGTCTCTTCCGAACCAATGAATTTGTTTAGCCTGCTGTTGTTAAAATCAGCTTCAATAGAAAATTGCTGGTCTTTGCCAATCAGAAATTCGAAATAATTTTTTTCATTCAAATAGATCAGATATAGCCCTTCTCTTTCACCTTTGGAATTGGAGATAAAACCTGCTCCTTCATGATTTAGCCTAACAGAATCTACCTTTAGTATCTTGTTACCATAATAGTTGGCAAGATAAACAGTGGTATCCTTGATACCCTTTATCTTTAACTTGAGTTTGCCGGGAGCGATAGGTTTTTGCCCACTTAGGAGAATTCCTGCCACAAATAGTATGATCAAAGCCGATTGTCTAAACATGATTTTCTTCAAGATTAAATAAATCACAAATGCCAAACCGCAATATCCCTGCAACAAGTCTGCCATGAATGAATCTTCAAAACAGTACCGGAAGGAGAGAAGTTGCGGCCTTTAAAAACTCGCAAATCCATGTGCGAAGTTATACACTATTTGGATTTTATCAAATATTGAAATTTTGAAGAATGTAATTTTTTCACCTTTTCTCTTATGAAGCATTCAATCATATGCAGTTGGTTCAAGGCATCAGCCGAACATTGCCATAACTGCTATCAATGGTTACGACAGACCTTGGATTTTCTGCCGCTCCAACAGTTCCATGAACTTCGTAACTTGTGTCCTCTTTGGCACGATTGAGCTTCCCCTCCGGATGTTTAAGATCACAATACCTGGCTTTCCCATCCAATCTGTAGGAAGCACCAGTCTCAATTCCTAGTTTGACAGTTGCATACCTGCTGTCTACTTTAATGCTTTTAAATCCTATCGGGATTGCCCCGACACTGAAGTCCCCATAACCGTTGGAGAGCACAAGGAAGGAAAGAATGCTTTCAATCTTGTAGCCGGAGTACATCGAATTGGAGGCGAGGCTATTGATTGTCTTAAATTTGATATCATCATATTTTGAATCGAGAATCACCTCCTTGCAATTTCCCGCAATCAGTCCCGAATACCTGGAGTCAATTTTAAGATTATCACCCTTTCCTATATTGAGTTTGGAATATCTGATCGTCAAATCGAGGTCATTTGTGGCATCCGCATAAACTTTGCTGTAGGCAATATCCATGCTTAAGGCTGATGCAAGCAAGTTCTTCGCCCTGAGTTCTCCATATTTGATGTCAAAAATGCCTTTCCCAGTGAGGTTATTCATGCTGACAGTTCCATATTTTTGTGATACAGTCAAGTCACGGTCAGCAGGGACTGACACCTGGTAATCAACACTAAAATCCTGGGAAGAGTTGTTGAATTCGTTCCTGAATTCTGTGGTAGCTGAGACGGTTTTTCCACTTTGACTGATGTTGACAGTGATGTTGTCCAATAGCTTCTGAGCCTTGCTGCCTGAACCATCGACCCAAATCTCAACACCAACTACGACAGAATCTTTTCTGTTTTCATCGATTCTGATGTTCCCGTATTTGTTTGAAAGTTCCAGTTTAGCCACTTGACCGATGGCATAACTCCTATAAACCCTTTTTGAAATTCTTTCTGCTAAAGAGTTCAATGAGAATAACATAAGTGCCAGGAAGGTCAGTTTAAAGATTTGTGTTTTCATGTTTTTTAGTATTTGAAGTTTTTATATTTTCTAAATCAGATTTGATGGTGTTGATGATGCTAAGCTTGGTCTGGTAATACGCTATCATAGCATTGATCAAGCGTTCATCCGATGGATTGTTGGCATACTCTTTTTGAAGGTCTTGGTGAAGCCGGTCCATCTCTGCCATTTCTTTCTTGATTTGCTCGAGTTCTTGCTCACTTCCAAGGCCTTGATCGGCCATTTGTTTAAGCTGTGACAGGCCGCTGTTGATTCGGACAGTATAAAAATGGGCAGCTTCATTGATGTCGTTGACTGCTACAGGCTTTACCGCTTTTGTATTTATCGAGGGAACAAGGTACATGATAAGATTGGCCGAAAGTAGCACAATGATAATTAAGGATGCAATTTTCATAAAGGGCCAAACCCTGGAACTACCGGAGCTATGAAGTTGATCCAGCCGTGCATCAAACCTTGCCAAATGCCCTTCCAGGGGCTCTTCTTCAAATGCTTCGTGCTGTTCAGTGAACATTTTTTCAAATTTATCCATAATATGCAATTGCCTTATTTTGTTTTCTTTTCTCTTTTAACATGTCCCTGAGATGCTGTTTGGCCCTACAAAACAGAGTGCGACTGTTTATATTGCTGATGCCCAATATTTCACTTACTTCTTCATGGTCGAAACCCTCCAGTAGGACAAGCGATAGGATGGTGCGATACCCATCCGACAATTGGGACATGGCAAATTTGACCTCTTCAACGGCATACTCCAAATGATCATGATTCTCCTCGTCATAGATCAGCAAATCGGGACGAACCTCCTCAAATTCTAAATTTCGTTTCCGCAAATAATCCAAAGAACGATTGATGACAATTTTCTTCAACCAAATGCCAAAACTAACCTCTCCCTTATAACTTTGAAGCTTCTGAAATGCTTGCATAAACGATTCCTGCATGATATCTTCTGCATCGCCTGTATGGTTAACAATCCGGAGGGATGTGTTGTACATAGACCTGTAATACAGCTTGTAAAGTCCGAATTGAGCCTCTCTGTCATTTTTGAGGCACTTGTCGATCAAAGACTGATGTATGTTTAAGTACATTTATTTTTTTATCTCTTTTGTACAATGACGCGGCATGATGAAAAATGTTGCACCACAACCTGATAATTCTTTGCAAGAACGATACAACACCCTAAGGTAATGAAAATTGTTGAAAGCAATTGGTAAAATTTAGTTGATGATTCTACAAACAAAATAAATGGTTCAATCATTATACCTATTTTTAGCACAAAGTGAATTGATAATTTTCAATGAGGCAGAACGGATTACACATATACAAAGCATCGGCCGGATCAGGTAAGACCTTCAGCTTGGTTGGTGAATATCTTAAACTTTTATTCGAACAACCTTTTTCCTATAAAAACATTCTGGCTGTTACCTTCACCAACAAGGCAACTTCTGAGATGAAGAAGCGCATTCTACTCGAATTGAATAAACTTTCGAAAGGAGGGCATTCAGGGTACTTGGTTTTGCTTGAGGAATATGGTAATGAGCAACAAATCAGAAAGAAATCCGGAGAGATTTTGAGAATCATACTTCACGATTATTCCAGGTTCTCGGTGATGACTATCGACAGTTTCTTTCAGAGAGTGATCAGGGCTTTTGCCAGAGAAATTAGCCTAAACGCCACTTTCCGCACGGAGATAGATGACAGACAGGTACTCGAAGAGGCCGTTGATTTGCTCTTTCAGGAGATTGACGAAAATAAACTCTTGATGGATTGGATGGTAAAGTTCCTGGAAGATAATCTGGAGGAAGGTAAAAATTGGGATTTTAGAAAAGAGCTCCTTCAATTTGGGAATGAAGTGAACAAGGAGGCTTTTAAGGTTCATGGCGACAGGCTTTTAGAATCGTTGTCCCGAAAAGAATTGTTGGGGTTGTACATCCTGAAAATGAAAGGAATCATTTCAGCTGCTGAATTGCGAATGAAGCAATTTGGAAGGGATGGATTGGAAATGATTGCCACTGAAGGTTTAACGTATGACCAGTTTAAAGACGGAAAAAATTCTTTTTGCAATCTTTTCAACAAACTTTTGGCTGGAAAACTTGTTCCACCAACCCAAACCATGCTGAATGCAAGGGATAACCTTGATCGCTGGTACAAAAATTCGGATTCTAATTCAACCAAAGCTGCGATAGAAAAATTGTACCACAAGGGATTGAATCGAATACTGGTGGATGCGATGAATGCCTTGGAAGAGGAAATATATCTGATCAACAGTGCATCAGTTGTATTAAAAAACATCTATCCCTTTGGACTTCTCGGAAACATTGCATTGAAAATGAAGGAGGTACTGGCTCAAAACAACATGGTATTGTTGAGTGACTCGGGACGAATGATTGGTAAAATAATAGAAGGCAACGACACTCCGTTTATCTATGAAAAGGTCGGTTTGATCTACCACCATTTTATGCTGGATGAATTCCAGGATACCTCCAGACAACAGTGGAACAATTTTAAACCACTTGTTGAAAATGCGGTGTCTTCTGGTAATTTGTCCCTGGTGGTAGGAGACATCAAACAGTCCATATACAGATGGCGCAACGGTGACTGGAATCTGCTTGCAAACCAACTTGCTTCAGATCTTTCGCATCAGGTGATTGTTCCACACGAGCTGAATACCAACTACCGGAGTAAAAAGAATATTGTTGATTTTAACAATGCAATTTTCAATGCAGCCTCGACGATACTAAACAAATGGTTTGAAGATGAGGCCGACTGTCCGGATTTAAATGACATCATAGCAAATGCCTATGCCGGTCAGTTTCAGCAATGTTTCGAAAATGGAGAACAAAAAGGACATGTACGGGTAACCTTTGTTGATTCTACTGACGCAAAGACCAAAATTGATTTTAGGGAGAAAGCGCTTGTCATGCTGATAGCTCAGCTGGAAGAGGTGCAATTGTCGGGAGTAAAACCAGAGGAGATCACCATCCTTGTTCGTGAAAATTCAGAAGCCGAGAAAATTGCAAAAGCTCTTTGGAAACGTAAAAAAGCTGAAGCCATACCTGGATGTATTTATGATGTGATAACGAGTGATACGCTTAAAATCGGGCAGTCACCGGTGGTGCGCTTTGTCATTAACTTTCTTAGATTGTATACTGGTGGTGAATTTATGTTGCTCCGCGCTGAAATCTTGTATGGTTTTTACCGCATTTTAAGGCCCATGAGGGTGTCAGAAAATGTTGACAATGAAATTGATCTTCATGGGTTGTTCGATGCAAATTCACCCCTTCCTGAGCTATTCCTGAACTGGTTAGATGCGGACAGTTCATCTGAATTTATAGCTGATTTGTTGTCATTGCCACTTTTTGAACTTTCAGTCAGGTTGGCTGAACACTTTCAGCTTGGTATGATTCTGGGAGAGAAGGCATTCCTTCAGGCTTTTTTTGACATGGTTCTAGATTATGTAAGGGTTGAAAGCAACGGAATTGTCGGATTCCTTTCTTGGTGGGATTCAAGTGGAAGCAACAAAACCTTAAATTTACCGTTGGTAAGAAATTTCATGCGTATCTCTTCGATACATCAATCCAAAGGACTGGAATTTGATACAGTTTTTGTTCCGTTCTGCAATTGGGAAGTAGCACTCAACTCCCATAAATCAAACTACTTATGGGCTGTTCCTAAAAGTGAGCCTTTCAATGATTTGGAGCTGGTTTTGGTTAAATGTGATTCCAAGCTGAAGAACACAATTTTCTCATCCGATTTTTGTCAGGAATTGCTTTTGAGCCTGATGGATAATCTAAATTTACTCTATGTCGCTTTGACCAGGGCAGTAAATAATTTATTTCTTATAATGCCATACAAGAATGGCAATCAGAAAATTGCATTGGTTTCTGATGTAATCCAGAAGTTGATGGATCATCCTTTTCTGTCGAAAAGAATGGAACAGGATAGTTGCATCGATTTGACAAGGTATTGGAATCCACAACAGTTACTATTTGAAATGGGTCATCTTGAAAACAACCTAAAATCAAAGGATTTCTCATCTTTGGCAGAAGAAAATTTGCCCCTGCTACTAAATTCCAACTGTAGGATGAAGATTCGTCTGCACAGCAAGGATTATTTTTTGTTGACTGGAAATCTTCAGGCTGAGCGGATAAACAAAGGAACTGTGATGCATCAGATTTTTGAAAGGATCAAGACCTTAGAGGATGTTGGATTTGCTGTCAACCAAGTGGTGGGTGCAGGGCTAATCTCAAAAATTGAGGGAGATGAATATAAAACGGAAATAAATTCTTTACTGGAAAAATTGCCCTATTCCGAGTGGTTTAGCAATCAGTGGAACGTATTGAATGAGAGAGATATACTACGCTCAGGTGAATCCAAACACCGTCCTGACAGGGTTCTTTTGAAAGAGGATTCTGCGATAGTGATTGACTACAAGACTGGTGAAAAATCCAAGAATGACATCCTGCAAATGCAGGGATACCTTCATGATCTGAATCAGATGGGATATTCACACATATCGGGAAATATATGGTATCTTCATAAAAATGAGGTAGTTAAAATTGAATTTACAAATTAGATTTGGTACTATGGCAAGAAAAATAGTAAATCCTTATTTGAATTCGGGTCGGAAAGAATACAACTGTTTTGGTTGTTCTCCTCACAACGACAAGGGGTTACAATTGAATTTCGAGATTGAAGGAGAAGAGGTTGTTGCCTACTGGCATCCACCCAAATGGGCCGAAGGGTTCCGAAATGTACTCCATGGAGGAATTCAGGCTGCCTTGTTGGATGAAATTTGCAGCTGGGTTGTCCAATCCTTTGGCAAAACGGTGGGTGTGACCACTTCGATGGAGATCAGTTACCGAAAAGCAGTTTTGATCACCGATGGCCAGATCTCTTTGAGAGCCAAGCTTTCAGAACAAAATAGTCGGATTGCCTTTGTCGAAGGCAAACTTTTCAATAGTGACGGAAATGTCTGTGCGACAGCAAAATGTAAATTTTTTCTAATTCCTCTGGAAAAGGCAATGGCCGAGTACGATTATCCTGGCGGAGAAGCGTTCTTTCCGGAAGGATCAAGTCAATAGCCTTTCCCAATTGTGAGAATTAAAGTGACTAGAAATGGCACAAGAATTGTAAGGACAATCCCGCTAAATACTGCTACCACTGCATATTCCTTGCCTGAATATTTACTGATAACAGGTAGCGTCGTGTCCATGGAGGTAGCTCCCCCTGAAGCAAGACCGGCTAATCTCCCGAAGTACCTTACAAGCAACGGGGTAGCCAATAACGTGGTGACTTCTCTGAAAATATTGGACAACAAGGCCACAACCCCCAAACTTTGACTGTGGAGCTGTGTAATAAATACGCTGGAAAGGCTGTAGTAGCCAAAGCCTGCACCAACTGCCATGGTTTCACGCAAAGTAAGTGAAGGCAGCATTGGTGCAACTACTGCCGAACCAGCCATGGTGCCGGCAATGATTGTGACAGGTACCCAAATGATTTTGTAATTTTGAGAAGCAAGGAGTCTCCATGAGTTGCTGTCGCTACCAATACTTACACCCGCAAGAAACATCAGGATATAGAGCGTATATCCACCTATCTCATCCCAATTGATACCTTGTGGAAATTTTCCGGATAGTCCTGCCAAAATCCCAACTGCAAAGAAGGATAAGATTATCAGACTACTCTTCATCTCTTTTGAATAAAAGCTTGAAAAGTAATGTTGAGCAGCAAACACTCCCTGCAATGGAGGCAAACGCAATGGCAATTGCTTCGAGGCCTATTTTATCCAAATTTTTGATGATTGCCTCATTGGATCCTACAGAACATCCTAATAAAAAAAGGAGGAGATAGATGGATCCATTCAACAGCCGGTTGTTGAGACGATGCAGTATAGGTTTCCTGATGACCACCAGGCCAATGAGAACTCCTGCTGTAAGTAGCAGTAGAATGGTTATCATTCCGGATTGGCGTGCTTATTTAAATTGATACCTTACGGCAAAACCGATATTTAGTCCGCTTCCATGGTTGATGAGTCCAATCTCGGGACGAGCATTCAGAGCCAGTTGAATTCCCTGTTGAAAACTGTATTCTAACCCAACATCTCCGGCGGCAGCCACGAACAATCCATTGTTGTAGGCATAATCATACCCTAAATTATGGCTCCAGGTACCAATTCTTGCTCCAGGACCTGCATACCAATTTAAATTGTCATCGAATTTCAACTTCCAAACCCAATGGTAAATTCCGGTAAGTGCCCAGCTGTTGTAATCCTGCCTGAAATTATTGACGTACTTGTAACTACTGGTAAATCCTAAATCAACCTCTAAACGGTTGTTACTTGTCAAGCCATGCTGGTATGAGATTTCCGTACCCAGGCTGGACCCTGCACCGAAGAGTAGACCAACCGCATGATCAACTACTTGTGCAGTAGCAATGTTGCTATAAATAGAGGAGAATATGATGAATAGATATAACTTTTTCATAATCAATTAATTAACTAAATTGTGACAAAAAGACGATTTTTTTTTATTCTTATATTGACTTTGATGAACCTTGAAAGCAGGTACACATTTTTGTTATGTAATCTACCTTCATCTCCTACAATTGGGTAGGAACCAATACTCAAAAATAGGGAAATTATTGCATCAGGCTCCGGAAATCAGTAGAAACCATGAATGAGTCAACAAAAATAACTTCAACTGACATAAATTGCAGGCTATTTTCAACTGTTAATCCTGAAAATATCGACCATTGCGAATTACTTCGCAAGATCCAAAATCTTCGAAAACCTTTCCAACTGTAATTTCCAGATTTGCTGGTCATGAGGTTCGAAAGTAGTGGTACTGAATGATCTTCCAACCATTTTCCTGATCTCTTTCAACGATGCTACCGTCTGCATCGCCTTGGCTTGAATCATGATGTTCCCAATCGCTGTTGCCTCTGTTGGACCTGCTACTACTGTAACACCAAGTGCATTCGCAGTATATTGACAGAGCAACTCGTTGTTGGCACCCCCGCCAATGATGTGCACAATTTCAATGGGGTAGGAAATGACAGATCGGATTGAATGAAGGGTAAGACTATATTTCATGGCCAGACTCTCGAAAATGCACCGAATAAATTCTCCGTGCGACGCTGGAGTTTCTTGACCTGTTTTTAGGCAGTAATTGGTAATAGCAGCCGGCATGTTTTCAGGGTTCAAAAAACTTGAATCATCCGGATCTATCAGACATTTAAATGGTTGTGAGTGTATACTTAAATCGACCATTTCACTCCATGTATAATTTGCAAAGGTTGACCAAACTCGTCTGCACTCTTGCAAAAGCCACATACCCATGATATTCTTCAGAAAACGGGTGGTTCCATCTACACCTCCTTCATTGGTAAAATTGAGATCATATATTTTCTTGGATATGAGTGGTTTGTCACTTTCAATACCCATGAGCGACCATGTTCCAGAACTAATGTATGCCCAATTTTTCCCTGTTGATGGAACGGCAACAATTGCTGATGCGGTATCGTGCGAGGCGACCGCAATGACTGGTATCGCTGTGCTTCCAGTCTCTCTTTGGACCTCAGTTTTGATCGTACCAAGAAGTGTGCCAGGTAGCACTATTTCCTGCATGATCTCCTGCGAAACACCCATTGCCTCAAAGAGACGAGGTTCGAATGCCAGCTCACCAGGTTTTAGGAGTTGGGAGGTTGAGGCAATAGAGAATTCGTTTTTTTTGACTCCCGAAAAAAGGTAGGAAAGAGCATCTGGCATAAAAAGCAGCTCTTTGCCCGAAAGGTACTGGGAGGAATGGGTTTGCTTGTTAACAAAGAGCTGAAAGAGAGAGTTGAATTGCATCAATTGTATTCCAGTCATCAAATAGAGCTCTTCTTTGGGGATAAGCTCAAAAAAATCTTCCATCGCATGATCAGTTCGCCGATCCCGATAGGCGAATGGAAGGGCTGCAATCATTCCGTCTTTGTCGACAAAGGCAAAATCTACACCCCAGGTATCAATGGCTATAGAATCAGGTTGTACACCAAAATCCCGGATGCATTTTCTCAATCCGGTTTTAAGTTCATCAAAGATAGAGAATATGTTCCAATAGAAATGGTTGTCGATCTCAACCATTTTATTTTCAAAACGGTGTATTTCATTTATATTCAGTCGATTGTCTGAAATTGTGCCCAACATTGCCCTGCCTGAAGAGGCCCCCAGATCGAAAGCTAAAAAATTGCCTTTGTTCATATTCAAAAAATTGCAGATAATGATTGTAAAGAATGAAAGGAGTTCCTCTATTTTTTGATATAGAAGAATTTTCCGGTTGCGAGTAATCCAGCAAAGACGAAAAAAGCAAACATCAGGCTACTTGCAGCCAATTGCATCCCTCCGGATATCACATGACCAGAGGTACAACCGCCTGCCATTCGGGCTCCTACGATCAGGATAAATCCTCCAAAGAATGCCCATAAGGAACGTATTGCGAAACTATTGCCCTTGTACTTTTCCCAATTGGAATGAATCATTTTGATTTTGAACTCTTTTCGAATCAACGAAATTACCATTCCCGATAAAAGGCCTCCAAAAAGGAAGGGCACCTCCCACGCACCTGATTTTGTGATTTGGATGAAATAGGCGTTGTGTGTGAACCCAAAAATATTGTCTGCTACGTATGGAAAAAATGTTGAAGCACCTATTGGTCTGTCAGAAACAGCGGTAGAAAAAACAATGCAGTTCAGAACTGCGATGGCGGTGCCGGCAAAGATCCAGCTCTTATCGCTGCTTTTGTCAAGAAGTTGTATCCCGACGGCAACGGCGATAAAGATCATTCCGCTTGGTATCATCAAAGAGTAGAAGAGGAATGAATCGAAGCCAAAAGCCGTATACAATGAAAAAGTTCCAAGATTTGGTCCGAGCAAACTGCCAATCGAGGGTAAAACCAACGTGTAAAACCAACCACCAGCCAATCCACCGAAGATTCCAACAAGTGCATCCAGGGAGCCTTCTCCGGCCGAAACCATGATGGTACCCGGGCAATAACCCAAAATGGCCATGCCCGCGCCAAAAATTAGTCCGCCAAACACAATTCCGCCCAAGAGAATTGGTTTTAAGTGATAGGATGCCAATCCCATACCAATTTCTGTGTTGAGAAGAATGATTCCTACACCTATCGCAAGCGCGATTGCTTTGGCTACTTTAAAATTTTCAAGTGTTGCCATACCACTGATGGTGTCGAACCGGTTAAGCCTGGCACTTTGCAGGATGGCACCAAAAAGAAATCCCAAAAAAAGAGCTGTCATTTTTAGTTTGGATTGATAAGCTATTTATGGTTCAAAGATAGCAAATCAGTGCATAATTTGGTAGATTTGCTTGGAAAGATAGACTGATAAATAACCAATAATCCGAGATAAAATGAAGAAAATACTTGTTTTTTGTGCCATGGCAATTACATTCTTGTCATCCTATTCCCAAAGTGGAAAAGTAATAGAATCGCTTGTCTTTAAAAATAATTCAGGCGAAACGATGCGCTATTCTGTTTACCTTCCAGCTGATTATGCAATTTCGCAACGAAGCTATCCAGTAGTCTATCTTTTGCATGGCTATTCTGACGACGAAACCGGGTGGATTCAGTTTGGCGAAGCAAATCAGATTGCGGACAAGGGTATCGCAGAGGGCAAGATTCCTCCTGGCATTATTATCATCCCGGATGGAAAATTGACATGGTACTGCAACAGTTATGATAATAAGGTACTTTGGGAAGAGACCTTCATCAATGAATTCATTCCGTTTATTGAAAAGCAGTACCGTATTCGTGCCAAAAAAGAGTACCGTGCCATTGCCGGACTGTCGATGGGGGGATACGGTGCCTTGAAACTCTCCATGCGGCATACTGACTTGTTTTCAACTTGTGTGGCTTTGAGTTCAGGCACCTTCACAGATGAGGAGATCAGAACCAAATCTGACAAGGAGTATGATATGTACTTTTCAACTCTCTTCGGAAAAGAATTGAAAGGAGCGGCCCGCCTCAACGATGCCTGGAAATCAAATAATCCACTCGATCTGATTCATTCAGTACCTTTGGAGAAACTAAAATCAGTTCGTTTTTGGATCGATTGCGGCGATGATGACTTTCTTTGCAACGGCAACTCAGAATTACACGTTGAGATGCGTAAACTGGGAATTCCCCATGAATACCGGGTCCGGGATGGCAGCCATTCCTGGAGTTATTGGAGAAGCGGTTTGGCAACAGGATTGGAGTTTATCGGGGAGAAATTTCACAGATAAATCAGCTTCAAAATTTAATTTTATGGGTTAAAGCGTTCGTAGGACATCGATTTATTACCTGTAAAAAACCTTATTTTAAAATAGTTGTCTCTAATTTTAAAATAGTTTGTGCAGGCCTCCAATCGAAAATTATTTTTTAAATAGGATTTTTTCCAGATCGGGTCTGTTGATATTGCGCAATTCCTGAATCAGTTCCTTCCTATACTCATTTTTGTACCAAAAGAAGAATTTTCTTTGAGCCAATTTTTGATCTGAACTCTTGGCGGTAAAAATTTTTTCGAGGGTATATGGATGATATCCAGAATAATATATAACAGTGGCCAGGGTCATTGGGGTAGGTGTAAAGTCTTGAATCTGTTCGAGTTTAAAATTTAGTGCCTTTGTTTTGGCAGCCAGATCGGCCATCGCTTCAACATCGCTGCCCGGGTGACTTGAGATAAAATAGGGGATTAATTGTTGGTTTAGTCCGTATTTTTCGTTGGTTTGGTCAAAGAACTTCTTCAATTTTTCGAATTGTGAAAAGGAGGGTTTCCGCATCACTGAAAGTACTTTTTCGGAGGTATGTTCAGGAGCCACTTTCAGTCTGCCGGAGACATGTTTTTCAATCACCTGTTCCAGATAGGCAATATTCCCTTTGTTGATCTGTTCGTCGTTAACCCGGTGAAAGACGAGGTCGTATCGGATGCCACTGCCAATAAAAGCTTTTTTCACCCCAATCAACGCAGCAACCTTTTTGTAAAGACTGCTCATTGGCCGGTGGTCTGTATTCAGGTTTTTGCAGACGGAAGGGTAAATACAGGAAGGCCTTTTACAAAGCCTGCAAATAGAAAGATCGATCCCTGCCATGTTGTACATGTTGGCAGAAGGGCCGCCAATATCGGAAATGTACCCCTTGAAATCGGGCATCTGGACTACCTCTTTCACCTCTCGGAGCACCGATATTTCCGATCTGGAGGCAATGAATTTTCCCTGATGGGCGGAAATAGTGCAGAAGCCGCATCCACCGAAGCATCCTCTGTGTATGTTGATTGAATGACGGATCATCTCGTAGGCAGGGATAGCTCCTTTGCCATTGTATTTTGGATGAGGAAGGCGTGTAAATGGAAGATCACTGAAATTGTCGGCTTCTGCTGATGTCAAAGGTGGCCATGCCGGGTTGATGACTACTTTTTGGTTGCCATGAGCCTGAATAAGCCTTGTATCAGGCTCCATGCGGTTAGACTCTTCTTCAATTACCTTGAAATTTTTGGCATAGTTTATTTTTTCTGCCTTACAAGCTTCGAATCCCAGAAGTTCAAATTCTTTCCAGGATTCATGAGCCTGAATTGTCTCCTTTTTATTGATCTGAAAGGCTGTCTGAGGGATATCTGTAAGCTGCTTCATTTGCTTACCGTTGCGTAGTTGCTGTACAAATGAAATTAGCGATTTTTCACCCATGCCATAAAAGAGCAGATCGGCACCGCTTTCTAAAAGAATGCTGGGCTTTAATTGATCAGACCAATAGTCATAGTGGGTTACCCTGCGCAAAGAGGCCTCAATCCCACCAATAATAAGTGGTACCTCGGGATACAATTTCTTGACAATGTTCGAGTAAACGATGGTTGCATAGTCCGGTCGTGCACCAGCTCTGTCGCCAGGTGTATAGGCATCATTCGACCTCTTGCGTTTGTTGGCAGTATAGTGGTTTACCATCGAATCCATACATCCGGCAGTAACGGCGAAGAAAAGGCGGGGTCTCCCCATCTTATTGAAGTCGCGCAGGTCATCCTGCCAGTTGGGTTGCGGAACAATGGCTACCTTTAGCCCCTCGCGTTCAAGGATTCGACCAATGACTGCTGTACCAAAGGAGGGATGATCGACATAGGCATCTCCTGAGAAAATGATCACATCCAGATCCTCCCATCCTCTTGCCTGAACCTCTTTGAAGGTCGTTGGCAACCAGCTGCTTAATTTGAAATCATTCAATCTTTGTTCGTATTTCAGGCAAAATTACATCAATTAAATTTGCATCCGGTAAATCTTGATAAAATAGAAAATCTAATTCGACATTTTCTTAATTTATAGAATTTCAGTTACATATAGAATTTTTTGCAGAATTTCAAGGAAGTTGCTGCTCCAAACCTACCGGGAATGCCGGTAACTCAAGTATTATACTGCTCCTTGGTCAGTTATTATTAAAGTCAAATTTCTATATTTGGACGGTCAAGATGGATGATTTTTCAGATGTTTTGGAGCTAAAGAAAGATGTTAAAACAATTTCCTGGTAAGAAACCGTCAAACAACTAAGCTTATGAAGCTTGTCAAGCCACAAGATTTAATAAAAGCTTCTCCGTTTATTCAATATCTGGGAGGAGAATATTTTGCGAATATTTTGATGCATTTGTTTAGTTTTCATAAAATCAACGATTTGTATGAAAGTGTGAGTGAAAAGCAGGGCATCGATTCGATTGATGCGATTATTGAATACCTTAACATTACCCTGGAGTTTGATGAAAATGATTTAAAAAAACTTCCTGCCACCGGAGGCTTTGTTACAGTTTCGAACCATCCATTTGGTGGAATTGACGGAATATTGCTAATAAAATTACTTTCGCTGGTACGGCCTGACCACAAGGTGATTGCCAATTTTCTTCTTAAAAAGGTGGAACCAATCTCTGGTTACTTTCTTGCTGTCAATCCTTTTGAAAATATGCCCCAGGCCGGATCCAGCATTGCGGGATTAAAGACAGCCATCGACCATCTTCACAATGGTGGTGTTCTCAGTCTATTTCCGGCTGGAGAAGTATCTACCAACTATTCTTCGTCCCTGATCACTGACCGGGAATGGCTGGTATCTGCCTTACGTTTTATCAAAAAGAGCAAGGTACCTGTTGTTCCAATTTATTTTCATGGAACAAACAGCCCGCTTTTTCATCTTTTGGGAAGAATTCATCCCGCGCTTCGAACAGCCAAGCTCCCATCTGAGCTTATCAACAAACGAGACAAGACCATCAAGGTACGGATTGGGAATCCAATCTCTGTTCGGGATCAGGATGAATTTTCAGATATTCATCAGTTTGGGCGCTACCTGAGGGCAAAAACATATTGCCTCGATTCGGGTATGGAGGTGAAGAGATTCTTTGATTATTCCCTTAAGAGTGATCCAAAACCTGAACCAATCGTCGCAGCTCAACCCTCTTATGTGATAGAGAAAGAGATTGCTTTGCTAAAAAAAGAGTGCTTTCTCTTCTGTGTAAAAAATTATGATGTCTATTGTGCGCCAACCAAGATGATACCTTTGATTCTCGGAGAACTTGGACGCCTTAGAGAAATGACCTTTCGTGAAGTAGGAGAGGGCACCAACCGTTCCACTGATTTTGATGAGTTTGACCTCTATTACCACCAACTCATTATCTGGGATAGGGAAGAAAAGAAAATTGCTGGTGGATACAGAATTGGAATGGGGGCCGAAATCATTGATCAATTTGGCATCCGGGGATTCTATACGCACAGTTTGTTCCGGATGAAAAAAGGGTTTAAAAACATTCTCAAACAGTCGCTTGAGTTGGGTCGTTCGTTCATTGTCGCAGAGTATCAGCGAAAACCTTTGCCCCTCTTCCTTTTGTGGAAGGGGATTCTCTATTTTTTGCTTAAAAATCCCCAATACAGGTATCTGATTGGTCCGGTAAGCATCAGCAATACCTATTCTGAAAAATCAAAGGAATTGATAATCAGACATATAATCGCAAATTATTATGATTTTGAGAAAGCCGCACTGGTTAGACCACGCAACAATTTTAAGGTAAAAACAAACGATCCTCATTTGAATGAAGCCATGAAACATCTTACACCAAAGCTTAGCTCGCTGGATAAGTTCATAGGAGATGTTGACCAGCACAACAGTGGTTTGCCAGTTCTTTTGAAGAAATACCTTGGTTTAAACGCCAAAATTATTGCTTTCAATGTGGATCCAAAATTCAACAACTGTGTAGATGGGATGATCGTTCTTGATATATACGACATTCCGAAGGAGACCATCGATTCACTTACCAAAGAGTTCAATGATTTGAGTCTGCTGAACCGGTTCTATACGCACCGGGAGACGTAGGGAGATGGTGAAAAATGGGATGCGGTAGAGACAAGGCATGCCTTGTCTCTAATGGAACAGGATACGCATGCGACAAAGCATGTATGCATGAGACAAGGCATGCCTTGTCTCTACCGGTACAATGTTCATCATTTGTTTAGGATTCATCGTAAAAATCATCATTCCTCCAATTTGCGGGATTATTTTGGATGTAGTCCGAAATTCTTTGGTAGGAATCGTCATCCCTGATGACATGATCGTGGAAACGGGGTTGCCAATCAAAATTAAATTTCAACCGATGGGCGTGTTTTGATACTGCAGATTTGTAAGAACCGATGATAGAGGAAATGGTTTTTTTACCCTGATTCTGGAAACGTTTTTGACCGGGGGATGTCGAATATTGCAGTGGGTGCTGTAGAGAAAAGGCATGCCTTGTCTCTGTTGGTAAAGGAACAGGATGCGATTGAGACAAGGCATGCCTTGTCTCTACCATTCCGCGATCATTATTTGTGCCATCAATATGATTCCCAAATTCATCATCCCCAGTCTTTTCTTTACCGGTCAATATCAATATTCCGTGGATATGGTTCGGCATTACAACAAATGCATCCAATTCGACCTTACGGCAATGGTTGGTTATTTCGTGCCACAAGATGTCGGCTATGATCCCCGAATTCGACAAAACCATTTTCGTATCCTCGATTTTCCCAAAACAACAATCCCTGCCAGCGGTGCAAATAGTAATGTAATAGGCACCATTCCACCCATAATCCCAGTCCTGCCATCGGGCAGGGGGGATGCGTTATCTGTCTTGAAATTTGTCTGACATGATGCTGTTTGGGTAGAAGCATATCAATAAAGTTAAGGAATAATATGCTAAAAAACAATTTATTGCCTAATAATTTTGATGTTGAAGAATCTGTAAATGGTAAAATTTAAAAATGATAGAGGAGGGATTTGCTGTAGAGACAAGGCATGCCTTGTCTCTGTTGGAATAGAATGCGTATGAGACAAGGCATGCCTTGTCTCTACGGGAACGGGATGCAAATGAGACAAGGCATGCCTTGTCTCTACGTTACCTCTCGATTCTGATCCTGGCATCAACTGCCACGATCCTGTTCTTATTCCCTATCAACGGATTGAGGTCCATCTCCTTTATTTCTGTTGCAAAACGAAGCATGGTAGACAATCTGACAATGATCTCGGCAAAAGTTCTCCGGCTCACACCGCACTTTCCTCTGAAACCTTTGATGATGGGATAGGCTTTCAGGTTACGGATCATCGAATTGGCCTCTTCGAAGGTGAGTGGTGCAAGGCCGGAAGTAGTGTCTTTCAATACTTCTACAAATATTCCGCCGATTCCGCAGAGCACTACGTGCCCAAATTTTGGTTCATAGCTGGCACCCAGAAAGAGTTCGATGCCTTCAGCTTGTTCTGCCAGAAGAACTGCGGTAGTCTCCTTGATTTTCATCATCCTGTTGAATTCTACAGCTACCATTTCAACCGATCTAACATTAAGTGTGACACCACCTACATCTGTCTTGTGCAGAGGTCCAACCACTTTCATCACCAGAGGAAAACCAATTTTTTGGGCGGCATCTTGAGCCTCCTGTTCAGTTGAAGCAACGATTTCTTTTACAAATGGAATAGAGGCGGCCGATAACAACTGTTCGATCATTTCTGGTGACAGATATCCATTGGGGCAACTGTCAATGATTCGCCGGATCCGAGGAACATCTACTCCATCGAGAAAGATCTCCTGTCCGGAAGGTTTTGGTGTAAGCTTTACCCTTGTAAGTGCTCTTCCCAACAATACTTCATCAGGAAAATTGACATTGCCGTGGGAAAGAAAGTAGGCAAGATCGTTTTTAACATTCATCACAGAGGGAAGGATGGGGTAAATCGGTTTCTTGCATTGCCTCATCTTTTTGTCAAGAACTTCGTAAACATCCTTAACCGAGGTAAGTCCCGGACTTCCAAAAATAACTGCCATCCCATCGATGTCATCCAGTTCATTTTCACAAGTGTCGATGATGACTTCCAGCTGTTCGGCTGTTCCAGTAGCGAGGAAGTCTATGGGATTCTCAACGGAAGATCCAGGAGAAAGCGCCTCCTTAAGCTTTTGTTTGACGGAAGATTCAGGAATGTTTGGGATATTTACTCCACCTGATTCGAGGGCATCCGTTAACATCACGGCAGGACCACCCGCATGGGTGATAATGGCCATGTTTTTTCCATTCATCTGTTTGGACATCAGTACACAAGCGACAGTGGTCAGCTCTTCTCTTCCGTAACATCTGACGATCCCTGCCTTGCGAAATAGCGCTTCAACAGCTGAATCAGAACTGGCCATCGCACCTGTATGAGAGGAGGCAGCCCGGCTGCCGGCTTTGGAACTACCGGCTTTGATAGCAGCCAGCCTGAACCCTTTGCGAACCAGGGAGGTGGCATGAAATAAAAATTTGTCTGGATTGTGAATGGTTTCAATATAAAGCAGTTTGACCAGGGCTTGAGCTTCCAGTTCGGAGTGGAGGTCCCAGAATTCCAAAACCTCTTCGACTCCCAATTGAGCTGAATTTCCTACGGAGATTACCCTGGAGAAGGTCAGGCCTTTCGGTATTGCAGATTCCATGATGAAGACTGCAGTTGCACCTGATCCGGAAACAAAATCGACACCTGAAGGCTCCAATCGTGGAATAGGCTCTGTAAAAACACCCGCATAATCGTGTGTTAGCATTCCGATGCAATTGGGGCCAATGAGACAGGCCCCAGCCTGATTGATATAAGAAACAATTTCTTGCTCGAGCAGGGCACCTTCCGGCCCTATTTCACTGAAGCCCCCCGAAATGATGATAAATGCTTTTGTGTTTTTCTCCCTGGCTAAAAGTGCTACTGCCTCTGGACAACTTCTGGCGGGAACAGCCAGAATGGCGAGTTCAACATCAGGAAGATCACCAACCGATCTAAATGTCTTTACTCCCTGGACGGATGCATCATTTGGATTGACAGCATAAATTTGGCCTTTAAAGTCATGCTCCAGTAGATTTTTCAGGATTTTACCACCGGGTTTGGTGACATTGTTGGAAGCACCCACCACGACGATACTGGTGGGTGAGAGAAGTTGTCTGTTCAGCATAAAAAGTACTTAGAGTTTGGAGTACTTAGTATACTTAAAGTTTGGAGTCCATCACTTTAAATACTCCAAAATCTAAGTACTCTAAGTACTTTTAATAGATTGGTGGGTGTATTTGAATAAGAAAGGAAATGCCAGCCCCAGGATCAGTGCATATGCTGCAAAAATCATCCAGATATGAGGCCAGTCTTTCACCCCATCTTTTGTAAAAAGGTCAACGACAAAGCCACTTGAGATGCCTCCAAGGTAGGCGCCGAAACCATTTGTCATGATCATAAACAGCCCTTGTGCACTGGCCCTGATACCAGGTTCTGCTTCCATTTCTACGAAGAGGGAACCCGAAATATTGAAGAAGTCAAAAGCCATTCCATAGATGATCATGGAGATGATCAGGAGTACCAGTCCGTGACCGGGATTTCCGATACTAAAAAGGCCAAATCGCAATACCCAAGCGAAGATACTGATAATCATGACTTTTTTAATTCCAAATCGTTTCAGGAAGAAGGGAATGGTCAGGATGAAGAGTGTCTCTGAAATCTGTGAAATTGAAAGCAACAGGGTCGGATGTTTCACTGCAAATGAGTCCTTGTAAAGGTCAAATTTAGAAAAGTCATCCAGGAAGGAACCTCCGAACGTGTTGGTGATTTGAAGTGCGGCTCCAATCAGCATCGCGAAAACAAAGAAAACTGCCATCTTCCTTCTTTTGAACAATACGAAGGCATCCAAACCAAGAGCCGAAAGGATGGATCCATCTCTCTTTGCCCGTGCGGGTACGCATGCCGGCAGCGTAAAGGCATACAATCCTAAAAATAGTGCTGTGATAGCGCTAACGTAAAGTTGAACAGGACTTCTGGCCCAACCCAAAAGATCAACAATCCACATCGCAAAGATGAAGCCAACAGTTCCCCAAACCCTGATGGGTGGAAAATCTTTGACCACATCATATCCCTTTTGGAGCAGGATGTTGTAAGAAACGGCACTGTTCAAAGCAATAGTAGGCATGTAAGCCATTGCATTGAATAGCATTACCCAATACATGACCACAGGATTGGTCACAGTCGAGGCCCAGAAGAGCAGGATGGCACCTACCAGATGGCAGATTCCCAAAACTCGTTCTGCATTGATCCATCGGTCGGCAACAATTCCCATCAAACCGGGCATAAAAAGTGCTGCGAGTCCCATGGTTGCGTAAACGCCACCCACCTGTCCACCTGTAAATTTTAAGGGCCCCATCATGTATCCGCCCAGAGATATTAACCATGCACCCCAAATAAAGAACTGCAGGAAGTTCATCAGGGTAAGCCTAAATTTAATGCTCATAGATTTGAAAGTTGTTTGGTGAAAATCTTATTCTGGGCACTAAAACTAAGCAAATTTGTTGAAAAGAAATAGGATTATAGACAATCATACAGGAAGAAAATACTACAGGACAAGAACAAAGAAATCTTCTTATCCAGATGACAAATGGAGGTAAAGGTTCTTTGGGCTGACACATCCCTTGCTCAACACCAGGAAATGTTTAATTTATATAATATAATGGCAATCAGTTTATTAGTAAGAAGAATAGACTCAATTTTACCTTCTACTATATTTTTTGAACAACTTCAAGATTTGCCTGTCCTACTTCGATCGCCTTTAAGTTGAGTGGAATCAGTTTGTGGTGTCTTTCGGGCAGTGATTTTTCAAGACCCTTTTTGACATTCTCCAACTTGATGACCGGCTTGGCCTGAAGGAAAGCACCCAGCACGATCATGTTAAATGTAAGCGGATTACCCATTTCTACTGCCAGCTTTGCGCCTTCAACTTTGTAGATATTGATGTCATCTCGCGAAGGCCCCTTGACGACACCATTGGGATCGTAAAGTAAGATTCCACCAGGTTTTACCATCTTTTCAAATTTGGTCATGGATTGCTGGTTGAGGATGATGGCTGTGTCAAATTCATGCAGCACAGGAGAACTGATCCTATCATCACTCAGGATGACTGTGACATTGGCCGTCCCGCCCCGCATTTCAGGTCCGTAGGATGGGAACCATGCAACTTCCTGATCTTGCATCACACCTGAATAGGCAAGGATCTTACCCATCGAGAGGACTCCTTGTCCACCAAATCCGGCTATAATGATCTCTTCTGTCATACGCTTGAAATATTATCGATAATTAAAGCACTACTAAAAAAGTGATAAATGAAAAGTGATAAATGAAAAGTAAAAGTGAAAGAATACGCTATCATCTATATTTTTCGATAACTCATAACTCATAACTCATATCTCATACCTCATATCTCATACCTCATATCTCATACCTCATATCTCATACCTCCATTAGTCTTTGATTTGAAACTGTTCTGTTGAATCTTTTCCCCCATCCTTCAGGTCACCAAGCGGGAAGAGTGGAAACATGTGCTTGACCATCCAGTCGTTTGATTCAACAGGATTCAGTTTCCACCCTGAATTACAAGTGGAGACTACTTCCACAAAGCAAGTTCCAATATTTTTCTGAGAAAGTTCGAAGGCCTTGCGGATGGCTTTTCTGGCTTTTCGAACAGCACCTGCTGTATGGACGCTTTGACGGGTAACATATGCTGCTCCTGGCAGTTGCGCGATTAATTCTGTGATTTTTAATGGATAACCATTCAGGTCGACATTGCGTCCATTGGGTGTGGTCGAAGTGATTTGTCCCAGTAGGGTCGTAGGCGCCATTTGTCCGCCCGTCATCCCATAAATGGCATTGTTGATGAAGATCATGACGATATTTTCACCCCTGTTCACGGCATGCATTGTCTCGGCAGTTCCGATGGCTGCAAGATCACCATCACCCTGGTAGGTAAAGACTGTCTTGTCAGGCATCACACGTTTGATTCCCGTAGCTACTGCAGGAGCACGACCATGGGCCGCTTCCGACCAGTCGATATCGATGTAATTGTAGGCAAAGACAGCACAACCTACCGGAGATACCCCAATGGTTTTGTCTTGAATCCCAAGTTCATCAATGACTTCGGCAATCAGTTTGTGGACAACCCCATGACTGCAGCCTGGACAGTAGTGCATGGTTACGTCATTCAGCAGCGGAGATTTGCCATAGATTTTATTTTCGGGCCGGATGATATTTTTATAGAGTTCAGCTGTTTCAGACATCATTTAACCTCCTATCAATTTTTGGTACAACGCTTTTTCTACTTCATCCGGAGAAGGAAGAATCCCCCCCATTCGGCCAAAATATTCGACCCTGGTCTTTCCATTGGCAGCCAACCGTACATCCTGAACCATCTGTCCGGCGTTGAATTCCACTGTGAGCAAACCTTTTACCTGGATGGCCATTTCTGAAATTTTCTTTTCTGGAAAAGGGAAGAGGGTAATTGGTCTCAGCAATCCAACCTTGTGTCCTTTTGCTCTGGCCAATTGAACTGTTTTCTGGCAAATTCTAGCCGCGCAACCAAATGCAACTAGAATATATTCGGCATCCTCACATTCGATGGTCTCAAAACGCACATCCTCTTCCTTCATCTGCTGGTATTTCGCTTGCAGACGAAGGTTGTTGTTCTCCATGATGTGCGAATCCATTTCGAGGGAGGTAATCACATGTTTTTCCCTGTCATTGGTCTTACCCTGTGTGGCCCAACTACCGGTCATCTCTTTCAGATATTCATCGGTCCACCTGGGTTGCTGGTCCATCAGCTCCACCTTTTCCATCATCTGACCTATCACTCCGTCGGCAAGAATCATCACTGGATTTCTGTATTTGTAAGCGAGTTCAAAACCCAAACCGACAAAGTCATTCATCTCCTGAACCGAAGCAGGTGCAAGTACCAGCAAAGAATAGTCGCCATGTCCTCCACCTTTGGTGGCCTGGTTGTAGTCTGCCTGGGAAGGCTGGATGGTGCCAAGCCCTGGTCCGCCACGTTGTACGTTTACAATCAGACAGGGGAGTTCTGATCCTGCCAGGTAAGAAATTCCCTCAGCCATCAGGCTGATCCCCGGACTTGAGGAGGAGGTCATCACTCTTTTGCCGCATCCTGCGGCACCGTATACCATGTGAATCGAGGCAATCTCACTTTCGGCCTGCAAAACAACCATCCCTGTAGTCTCCCAAGGACGAAGCAACATGAGTGATTCCATCACTTCCGATTGTGGGGTGATGGGATACCCGAAATACCCGTCACAACCACAGCGAATGGCAGCTTCGGCGATGACTTCGTTTCCCTTCATCAATCTTAATTCACCCATTTTTGGATTGTATTTAATTGAAAATTATTACTCAATTTTTAACCTGTACACGGAGATACAACTGTCAGGACAAACTGATGAACAGTTCGAACAACCTATACAGCTTCCAGGATTTTCCATGTAGGAATAGTGATATCCTTTGCTGTTGACATCCCGGTTTAGCCCCAAAGTTTGGGTGGGACAAGAGACCACACAGAGGTTGCAACCTTTGCATACTTCTGAATCAACAACTACTGCTCCTATGACTTTAGCCATCGTCTTGGTTATTTTTATTCAAATTTCGGAATAGGAAATGAGGCCAATCATGACTTTTGTCCTGTATCCGTTTTCTTACATATTTTTCTAAAAAAGCCTATTTAACTTTCAATTTGTAATTCGACCGGAAAATCCCGGTGAAACTGATTCAATCTGGTTTCGAGATCTTCGAATTGATCACGCCTAACATTGGAGACACAGGCCCTCAAACCCTGTTTGGAGCTCCCGGTATTGCCCAGAGAGATGGCGCTGATACCATAAAAAAGGAGATGGTACAACAGTTTGGCCTCGTTCATTCCGGGATAGGTGATGGTAAAATAGAAACCATCACCGACGGGTTTGTCTATGTCTGTGGAATAAACGATTTCAAACCCATTGGCAAGAAAAAGTTGTTTCATGATTTTTGCCTTCTCCCCATATTCCTTCACCTCGCCAATGAAATCATAATCTCCGTTGTTGGCATGCCTGAACATGGCAGCCAATGCGTGTTGTGCAGAATGGGAAGTTCCTGATGTCATGGCGTAAAGCACTCTGTGAACGATGGCATTGCCAAATCCATGAACCCGCAATCTGTCGCTCAGATGTTGTGAATGCCTGTGGTACAGCATGTCGGAAATGATCAAAACTCCGATTCTCTGGCCGGCATAAGAAAATACTTTAGAACTTGAGATCATCATTACCCAGTTTCTGGTATAGCGTGCCACAGTGGGCTGGTAAGGAGGGGCACCTGGTTTTGACAGATCTAACCTGAAGTCCATGGCAAAATAGGCCAGGTCCTCTATGACGACAACATCGTATTTGTCTGCAAGTTCACCGATGATTTTTAGTTCATTGTCAGTGAGACAAATCCAGGATGGATTGTTGGGGTTGGAATATACAATGTTGCATATGTTCCCTTTGGAGAGGTAAGATTCCAGTTTCTCACGCAGTTTCTCTCCCCTGTAATCAAAAACATCAAAGGATTGAAATTTCTGGTTCATAACCAGCATCTGTTGTTTTTGTACCGGGAAACCAGGATCTATAAAAAGTGCGGTGTCCTTCTCTTTTTCTCTCGCTGCCGTGACCAGGAATGCCGCATAACTTCCTTCCATGGAACCAACGGTTGGGATGCAACCTTCAGGTTTGACGTCGATGTTCATGAAAAGCTTGACGAAACGGGATGCTTCTGTCTTCAGGGATGGAATGCCATCGATCTGTGGATAGATCGAGGCTACATTGTTCCGGAGTGCCTCAATCTCAGCTTCAACGCCAACTTTTGAAGGAGGAAGACCAGGAATGCCCATCTCCATTCTGATGTACCTGATGCCGGTGGCTGCTTCAATGCTGCTGACGAGTTGAACAATCTCCCTGATAGAGGCATAGCCGATCTCATCAACCTCCAGCGCAGCGATTTTCTCTTCGACGATGGAGGGTGGAATAGGGGTATTTGTCATGATCAGAACTCCTTCATCAGCGAATTGACCCATGCTGAAACGCGTTCTTCTGTCAGTTCCGGTTCAAAGTCCTCATCTACAGGCAATCCAATGAATTGACCCTCCATGATGGCGTCTGAATCCTGAAATGTATATCCTGCAGTACTTACCTGGCCATAGATTGTTCCGCCCTGATTTTTGATTGCTTTTCCCAGAAGTCCCATAGAATCAACAAAATGATAGGCGTACGTGATGTGATCACCCAATCCGAAGATGGCTGTCTTTTTTCCGGCAAAATTGAAGGCGTTAACCACCGGGAAAAATTTGGACCAGTCGTTGTTGTCGAACTTCTGCTGCCAGGTATCCTTTCCAATGGTTGAGATACCAAAGATAATCCTGGAATATTTTTGCAGGTCAGCAGCCGATGCCTCGGCGATGTGTATCAATTCAACCTTATCGTTACCAATTTTTGAGGCGACCAATTTCGCTATCCGATGAACTGACCCATTCAAGGGTCCAAAAAATAGGGCAATTTTATCCATGGTATGTAGTTTTTAGGTGTTAATATCCGCTTTTTTGTATTCGCCCAAGATCGCAAGGCTCGATACGTTCTTTAATATCAGATGGATGGCTCTTTCATAATCTCCTTCGGAATCCCACTCTACATCAACGTGCATCGTGTATTCATTGGGTTTCCCAAGAACCGGGACAGACTGAATCTTGTTCAGATTGATTTTATTTTCTGCAAAAATGTTAAGCACACGTGCCAAAGCACCATAGTAATGTCCAACTTCGAAACACAAGGATGCTTTGTTGTTGTGGTCATTCATGGCTGCATGTTTGGAAAGAATCCAAAAGCGGGTGTAATTTTTTTTGTTCGTTTCAATGCCCTTGTCCAAAATCTCCAGACCGTAAAGGCTTGCCGAACGGAGGTTACTGATTGCAGCCGCATGAACTATTTTTTCATCCTGAATGGTTTTTGCCACCAAGGCATTGTCTCCCAACTCTTTCCTTTCGGCATTGGGAAAATGCCTTTCAAGGTACTCGGCACACTGAAGAAAAGAAACCGGATGTGAGTAGATTTCTCTGATCTCTTTCTTCTTAACTCCCGGGAATGCCATGAGGTTCATTTGAATGTGGATGTAAATTTCACCTATAATTTTCAAATGGAAATCTCTGATCAAAGCATAATTCTGAAGCAGGCTTCCGGCAATGGAGTTCTCAATGGCCATCACGGCGCAATCTACTTCATCCCTGTCGAGCATCTCACACACCTTTCGGAAGGTACGACATTCAATGATTTCGCCGGTTTCTCCAAAATATTTCAATGCGGCATCCTCATGAAAACTACCTTTGATCCCTTGTATAGCGATTTTCGTCATGAATTACAATCTTTAGTTTGAAAGTACCCTGGATGCGCCAAATTCCATTGTGGAAACAGGAACGCAAGGTAAAAAAAAAACAATAAACTTCTGCTAATTTTATATTCTGTATAGATCGCTTGCTTTCACCAACTCCATGCTGTTGGCTGTCAGCACTGCAATACATTTCGATAGATCATCCGGTTTAAGGACTACATTGGCCGAGTCGCCTACAGAAAAGGCATATAGATATTCGATAGAGACTGCGTTTTCGGACAATATCTGAAGTGCCCTTGCCAAGGCACCCGGTTCATTCGGGCAGTTCAGACATACTACCTCCGTCAGGTTTACCGAAAAATTATTTTCTTTCAGTACCCTGAAGGCCTTTTCATGATCTGAGACGATAAGCCGAAGAATTCCGAATTCAGAGGTGTCTGCTACCGAGAACGCCGACATGTTGATGTCTTCACGGCCCAACAAAGAGGAGACTTCATGGAGTCTGCCGGATTTGTTCTCAAGGAAAACGGAGAGTTGTTTGATCAGCATATGGAGGGAGTTATGAGATATGAGATATGAGAGATGAGTTTTGGAGAGATCTAACTGATTTTTATTACAGCATCTTCCGTTTGTCTATCACGCGTTGCGCCTTGCCTGCGGTACGTTCGATGGTTTTCGGTTCAACGAGTTTCACATTGACAGAAATGCCAAGCATGCTCTCAAGTTGTTTGGTGATTTTCATCCGTAGTTCCTGCAATTTCCTTACTTCGTCCGAAAAGAACTGCTCCTGAACCTCTACCATGAGGGTTAGGGTATCCAGGGTCCCTTCACGTTCGATGATCAGCAGGTAATGTGGTTCTACTTCACTCATTTGGAGAAGTACAGTTTCGATTTGAGAGGGAAACACGTTCACACCCCTTATAATCAGCATGTCGTCGCTTCGCCCCTTGCATTTGACCATTCTGACCAGAGTTCTGCCACAAGCGCAAGGTTCACTGATCAGCCTGGTAAGGTCCCTTGTCCGGTATCGGATCAAAGGAATTCCTTCTTTGCTGATGGTGGTAAATACCAACTCCCCGATTTCACCCTCTGCAACGGGTTCCAGGGTCTCCGGATCAATTATCTCCGGTAGGAAATGATCTTCATTGATGTGCATGCCACATTGATGCTCACATTCGCAGGAGACCCCGGGACCTACGATCTCGCTTAAGCCATAAATATCTATGGCCTTGATGCCCAATTTGAATTCGATCTCTTTTCGCATCGACTCTGTCCAGGGTTCTGCTCCAAAAATTCCAACCCTAAGTTTGAGATTCTTGGGCTCCAGACCCTGTTCCTTCATGACTTCTGCGATGTTGAGCGCATAGGATGGCGTGCAACAGAGGACCGTACTGCCAAAATCCTCCATCAGCTGTATCTGTTTGGAAGAATTACCACCTGAAATTGGAATCACAGAGGCACCCAGGTTCTCAGTGCCGTAATGGAGACCCAATCCGCCGGTGAAGAGACCGTATCCATAAGCGATCTGGACGATGTCGTGGTGATGGACCCCTGCCATGCACAAGCAACGGGTTACGACCTCCGCCCACATTTGGATGTCTTTTCTGGTGTAGCCTACCACTGTTGGTTTTCCGGTTGTGCCGGAGGATGCATGTAACCTGACGATCTCGCTCATCGGTACAGTGAATAGCCCAAAAGGATAATTTTCGCGAAGATCAGCTTTGGTCGTGAAGGGAAGTCTCTTTAGGTCTTGTATACCCGAAATATCATGAGGAGCCAATCCTGCCTCCTGCATCTTCCTCCGGTAGGAGGGAATGGTATGGTAGATCCGTTGCACGGTCTCTTTCAATCTTTGGGATTGAACTGCCTGCATATCTTCCCGTGTGGCACATTCAATGGTTTCGTTCCAGATCATTTGTCTAATTTTCAGTTGGCAATTGTTGATTCCAAAAATGGAGTCAGGTTCTTGCGCTTGGTGTCAAATTTTTGGATTGCGTAATTCATGTAAAATTACAACAAAGTATCAAAGATTCGAACCACAACTAATCCTACATCAGAATCATAACATACAATTTACAATAATTAAGTTAAGAGCGCCTTTAACTGAAATGAAATTGCCTCTTATTTAGGTAGCTGTATTCTGAATTGTCTTGATAGGGAAACTTTTTTCAGATTATTAAGAAGAGTATATTTTTTTGATTCAATAAATGGCCTGTTGGGGCTATTGTAAAGGAATTTTATTAATTTTAGCTTTGAACCATTCGATGAAAGTCCTCAATACGTCATTAAACCTACACTATGAAATCAATCTTCCGTTTTTTACCTGTATTTGTTTTACTGGTCTCCTGCAATTTGCTTACTGAGACCAAAATTTCCTCCACAGATGTTGGCGGAGATACCAATCTTACCATGAATACAGTTGGAACCAAGGTTTCGACCAATATTCCGATTGGAGGTACCGCTTATCCTGCTTCAGCGGTGGTTACCAGCAATGTAAATGGTGTCATTTCCCTGGATGTCAAAGCGACACTGCCCAAAACCAATGCATTGACAAACCTGATCCCTGCTTCCATGAAGGATGCTTCGGGCAACTTGAATGCCACCATGAAATATAAAAATACCTCTGAAGGTATTTTGGATTATACGAACAAGGATGGAAAGCCTTTTGTCATTGTGAACTACAGCAGTATTGTGGGTGATAAATATACATTTACAAAGAGTGATGGCACAACGATCACGCGAACGGTTACAGCTGTTACCACCGTAGATGATTATCCGGTGATGGGTGGTTCAATGTTAATCAAGACCATGACCGTTTCGCAGGATTCCAGGATTCCCGGGGTGAACAGGATCGAATACATCACCAACCATAAATATGCCCTGGTGGCCATCGTTTTTTACATGAACGACGGAACCTCCACGAAAATTACGTTACTTTAATGATTTGACTCATCATAATTTAGATTCAATCTGAATGAGAATATACAAATATTTAATGCCTAATTTCCTCAGGATCTTGGGCATTATTTTTTTTACGACCGGGATCATCCTTCTGATTTTAAAGTACCAATTCAATTACAAACCAGAATTTTTAAACCTGAAAGTTTTTGCGTTGTACTCTTATTACATAGAAGCCAAATCATTTACCATGATTACGCACCAGATGATAGCTGATTTTGCTGGTATTTTCGTTCTTTGCGGCTTATTCATCATCTCCTTTACCAGAGAGAAGATAGAAACAGAAGTTACCGATTTGCTGAGGTTAAAGGCATTCGTCCTGACTGCTTATTTCAATCTTTTCTACCTGCTTTCATCCATCTTGTTTTTTTTTGGATTCGGTTTTGTAGGAGCGCTCACACTTTTTTCGGTATTTTGGCTTGCTACCTATCTGGTCATTTTCAGGATACAGCTTTACAGATCAAATCGAAGCAGTAAATGATTGTGAACCTTTGAGATGAAGAAAGGGCATGCATGGACATTGTATCACCTGGTAGCTTTGGCCTTCATTTTCCTGGCGGTGGAATGCAGGAAGCCATCTCTTGCTGGTTTTTTTGAACCTACCAAACTTGATGCAACAGCTCTTTTTGAATTGAAAAAAGGGGATATTCTGGTGCGTTCCAACTGGGGTTGGTTGCCGGGGAGTTGCGATAGCCCCACGGGTAAAAAATTTGGACATGTGGCCATTGTCACGAAAGGAGCCACCGGAAAAACGCCTGATGAAGCGCTTGAAGCATCGATGGTTGTCGAGGCATTGTTTTTTGACCAGGGTACACGAAGCTTTCAATTCCAAAAAAAAGATCAGATCAGGAGTTGTAACGCCTTGGTTTCATTTGGCACCCGTTTCAAAGGCAACAGGTACCGGTTGAGAATGCAATTGACCGAAAAACAGGTTGCTGATATTTTGCAATTTCTTATGAATCAGGTGCACGGTGGATACAGCCTGATCTCCTTCAAAAAGCAGTTTGAATCTCAGGCGGAAAGGCAATCTGCCTTGTTGGAACTGAAACCGCAGCGTTGGCAATGTGCCTCACTGGCCTGGGAGGCGTTTTACCTGGCTACCAACCTTGACATTGATGCCAACCAAGGTTATACGACCTATCCCAATGATATTTTAGCCTGTAAATTTTTTGATTTACCCGATGGTAGAATCCGGTTTTGAAGAATAATTTCTGAAATGCCCCATGGTTCCCGGAAAGGATGCTTCAATGATCCTGTCATGTAGCTTACTAAGGAAAAATACTGTAAACAATCCACCAAACGCTGCAAACAACATATCCGTCTGGGAATCCCAAATGTTGCCCTGCATTCCAAGAAAGGTATCGGGATTTGCACCTGCAGCGGCACAGACAATGTATTCTGCAATCTCGTAAAAGGAGGTGGTTGCCAGGCAAATGCAAAAAGAGATAAATGAGATCCACTTGAAATCACCAACGATTTTTCTTCGGATAAACAACTCGCGGCTGATCAATACCGGAACCATGCCCTGAATAAAGTGTCCTAATTTATCGAAGTTGTTCCGCTCTTGTCCGAAATAATCCTTTATCCAATTGAAAAGTGGCTCTTTGGCATAGGAGAAATGTGCACCTATGAACATGAGGTAGCAAGCCACCAAAATAACAGAAGAGGTAAAAATAGTGTACCGGAATTTTCTGAACGTAGCTATCAGAATGATCAGCCCGATTAAAGTCGGAAAAATTTCTCCCGCCCAAGTTCCATAATTATAAGGCGCAATACCAGAACAAATAAAACCAAAGCAGAAGAGTGAGAGTAGAAGATAGTAATTTTTCATGAAGGTATCACCTCATTTTTTTTGACTGAAACAGGTTGAAACGGTACCTGGCCTCTCACCAATGCTATGCCATGTCCTATATGTCAGCACCACCTTCCACGGAAGTGAATTATTTCGCAAGCAACCAATATTCCTTGATACTTTCTTTGGATTCTTGATTCCAGTAGGCGGCAGTAACAGCAATTCCATCACTTGTTTTCAGAGCCAGTTCATAAACTGCAATGACCGGATTAAAAATGAGGTCTGTCACGCCAATGTTGTACAATTTTGGCGCCGTTTCATCAGCCGGGGTCACTTCTTCCGTTACCACGATAAAATGATTGATCTCAAGTAAATTTTTCAAAAAATCGACCCTGTTCACAGCAATACCTTTTTCAACAACCGTGCAACGTTGTCCGCCTATTTCTTCTACAATATGTTTTGCTTTGAGTACCATGTTTTTTCTTGAATCAATTTATTTGTAAGTATTCAGGTGTCATTAGATTCCGAAAGTCAGGCCATTGATAAATTCATAAACCTGACTCCAGAAGCCAAGCACAAAGATACCCAATGCGCAAAGCATCAAGCCGATTTTGGTGTAACCATCGCTTTGAAAAGTGGCAATTGGTTGTTCGTTTTTATTGATAAACATCGCCTTTACAACCAAAAGGTAGTAATAAAGAGAGATGGTCGCGTTAAGAACTGCAATGAACACAAGCCAGTAGTATCCGCCCGAGGCCGCAGAGGTAAAGAGGAACATTTTTCCAAAAAATCCGGCCACCGGAGGAATGCCAGCAAGTGAAAACATGGACAGCATCATCAAAAGGCTCAATTTCGGGTTGGTAAGGTACAAGCCATCGTAATCGTCCATGTACTCTTTCCCGGTTTTGGCAGAGATGGCTGCAACAACACCGAAGGCGCCAAGGTTGGAGAAAATATAGACCAGTACAAAATAAACAACTGAGGTCATGCCCATCTTGTTGGTTCCCAGAATACCAAGCAGAATGAATCCTGCCTGTGCAATCGAGGAGAATGCCAGGAATCTCTTCATGTTCTTCTGACGCATGGCAAATAGGTTACCAACAGTCATGGTAAGGACTGCTACCAAATAGATCATGGATTTGTAAAGTGGCGCAAGCGTCTTAAAAACGGTAAACATCACAATGATCAATATGAATGCTGCTGCACCTTTGGAGATCACAGAGAGATAAGAAGTTACATTAATTGGGGCACCTTCATAAACGTCAGCTGTCCAGAGGTGAAAAGGCACCAGTGAGATTTTAAAGGCCATTCCTGTGAAGAAAAAGATAAAGGCAAGTACCTGAAGGGGAACATTGGCGTACACTGCACCAATGGAATCGAAATAGATGGAACCGCATGATCCGTAAATCATTGAAATTCCATAGAGCAAAATCCCGGAGGATAGTGCCGAAGACAGCAATAATTTGATACCCGCTTCCGACGACTTGGTGTTAAAATGGGTAAAGGCGGCAAGCGCTGCAACAGGGATTGTTGCAAGCTCCAGACCCAGGTAAAGCATCAGAAAATCACCAGAGGAGATCATAAAGTTCATCCCGATAAGTGTCGTTACCAATAAAAAGAAGTATTCACTGATCTTTGTCGCATTGGCAGGTCCTTTCAACCAACTCACGGATTGGAAGAGAATAATCAAAACTCCAATGTTAAGGATGTTTTTCATGAGCTGAACCAAGCCATTTGTATGGTACATTCCGCCAAACAGTGTCTGATCCGGTTGAGGGATAAAACCTACCAGGGTCACTAAGAAAAAGAGACCGATTGAAATTGGGATCATGCGACTTTTCTGTGCGTGGTTCAGATTCAAATCGATGATGAGCAGAACCATGGCCAGAAAGGTCAGGAGTAGCTCATTTCTCATTGTCAGAATATCGGTTAAACTCATATCTAAAGTTTTTATTTTGCTGAATTAAAGTTTTTACATGCCTGGAAGCTGGATTGTTGCCAGCTTCGCAATCAATGGGGCCAGACTGAAATTGATCATATCCGACAACCAGAGGGGCATCATGCCAATAAATGTGATTCCCAGTACCAATGTGATGGTTGAAAGTCGCTCGTACCAGTTGGCATCTTCGAGGTGCAGAAAATGTTTGTCTGTGATGGGTCCCATGAGCAACACCCCAACGACCCTTAGGATATACACGGCAGTTATCACAATGGATGAGACCGCAACAATGGTGGCCACCCGGTGAAAAAGGTCTACATGTTGGTAGGCCCCGAAGAAAATGGTCATTTCTGCCACGAATCCGCTGAATCCCGGCAAACCCAATGAAGCCAATCCTGCGATGACATACACGACACCAAGGAAAGGAATGACTTTCATCAAACCACCCATCTCATTGATCATTCTGGTGTGGGTTCTGCCATAAATCATGCCAATCAGGGCGAAGAAGAGGGCCGTCATCAAACCGTGTGAGATCATCTGGATCACAGCACCTGTGAAAGCCGTCTGGTTCATCATCAGTACAGCAAACAGGACGAGCCCGCAATGGCTCACTGAGGAGTAGGCATTGATGTATTTCAGGTCTTTTTGGAAAATGGCTCCGAAGGCACCATAGACCACACTGATAGAGGTAAGAATGATGAAAATCCAGGCTTGTTCGTGCGCTGCTTCTGGCATCAAATAGATGGCAACACGGAAGGCCCCATAGCCTCCCAATTTCATCAAGACCCCGGCATGAAGCATGGAAACTGCGGTAGGAGCCGAAGCATGACCATCGGGCGACCAGGTATGGAAGGGGAAGAGCGCACCGAGAATTCCGAACCCAACAAAGGTGAAAGGGAAGAGGAAGCGTTGCATTTCGATTGGAATCTGATGTTTCGCAATTTCCAGGACATTGAAGGTGAGCTGTCCACCGGCGGGGACTGAATAAAAATAAATACCCAAAATTCCAACCATCAGCAGGGCGGATCCACCCATCAGCATAAGGGTCAGTTTCATGGCAGAGTACTCTTTCGGACCGGAACCCCAGATGCCGATCAGAAGGTACATTGGGATCACAGCGATTTCGTAAAAGAGGAACATTGTGAAGAGGTCGAGCGAGATGAAGAACCCGAAAACACCTGTAGCCAACAATATCAATGAGATGAAGAATTCACGTGAGAGAAATTCCATTTTCCAGGAGGCAAATATTCCTGCGAAGACCACCACCCCTGTGAGGGCAATCATGGCCACAGAAATACCATCGACACCCACTGTATAATGGATATTTAGTGCCGGAAACCAAACAGCATCGAACATAAACAGCATGGGAGCCATATTCCCTGCATGACGTTCAGTGACATAGAGATAGACCAGCAGTGCCGAAAGGATTAACTGGAGTGTCATCCCAATGGCACTCACCATGCGGGACTGTTTCAGGTCTTTTGTGAATAGAATTCCGGCTACGGTAAGCGTCGGAATTACTACAAAAAGGGTTAGAATATTCATTTTTATATCAATTTCTTAAAGTATGTAAACAAAAATCAACACCAGTGCAACCACCCCACCAACGAATACAAATGCATATTGCTGCACCCTGCCGGTTTGAAGTCCTTTGATGTTATAGGATACAAAAACAATGATATTTGCAATCCCGTTCATGGTTCCATCCACAATGTGGCGGTCGAACCAGGCAACAGGACGTGAGATGTAGTTGAATATGATCTTCTTGGTTACAAACAGGTAGAATTCATCGATGTAGAATTTGTGGAGCGCCCATTTGTAGAAGAAACTGAACGATTCTGCCACCTTGTCAGGAAGTGCATTTTTGGTCTTGTACATCACCGTTGCCACAGCAATACCCAGTACACCTATCAAAACAGATGGAATGGCAATCCAATAGTCGATGTGGGATTCAAAACCCAGACCATCAGAAGTAACCAGGTTGTGGAAGGGAAGGAATCCGGCGAAGATGGTACCAAAAGCGAGGATCATCAGGGGAACAGTCATCACAAGTGGTGCCTCATGCGGGGTATGGTGGTAATGACGGTCGTGTCCCCAGAAAATGTTGTAATAGAGACGGAACATGTAAAAGGCTGTGAGGCCAGCTACAAAATATTCTATTCCAAAGAGAATTTTGTTCGAATGGAAAGCAGCTACCAATATTTCATCCTTGCTCCAGAAACCGGAGAAGGGAGGTATTCCGGCAATGGTGATGCAGGCAATCAAAAAAGTGAGGTGGGTGATCGGAAGGTATTTCCTTAATCCACCCATTTCGTTCATGTCGTTGCTGTGAACTGCGTGAATGACGGCGCCAGCGCCAAGGAACAACAAAGCCTTGAACATGGCATGCGTGAAGAGGTGGAAATTCGAAGCCATAAAGCCCAATCCCTCTTCGCCTCCGTACCCTGAAACGCCCAAAGAGAGCATCATGTAGCCAATCTGCGACATGGTTGAGAAGGCCAGCACGCGTTTGATATCGGTTTGTGTGGTAGCAATGACGGCCGCAAAAAGGGAGGTAATGGCACCAACCCAGGCGACTACTTCGAGTGCCACCGGGCCACCCTGGGCGTAAACGGGGAACAGACGTGCCACCAGATAAACGCCCGCCACCACCATGGTAGCGGCATGAATCAAAGCTGAAACCGGTGTGGGACCCTCCATGGCATCCGGCAACCAGATGTGTAGTGGGAACATGGCCGATTTACCGGCACCTCCTATGAAGATGAAGATCAATGCCCAGGTGATCACCGAAAGACCCATGAATGCTGCACCGCTTTTGGAGGCAATGGCAAGTCCATGAGGATCCGTAAGTGTTTGAAAATCAAATGTTCCAGTATTAAATGAGAGTATCAGGATACCTATCAGAAATCCGAGGTCGGCAAACCTTGTTACAATGAAGGCTTTCTTGGCCGCCGAGAAGGCACTGGGTTTTTCGTAATAATAGCCGATTAAAAGAAAGGAGGAGACCCCAACCAATTCCCAGAAAATATACATCTGGAAGAGGTTGGTAGCAAGAACCAATCCCAACATGGAAAAACTGAACAAGGACAAGAAGGCGTAAAAGCGTGCAAAGCCCCGTTCGCCCTCCATGTAACCAAGGCTGTAGATGTGCACCATGAAAGATACCGTGGTAATGACGACCAGCATCATGACGGAGATGGGATCGATCAGCACACCCAGGTTGATGGTCAATTTATCGGTCAGATGCAACCAGGTAATCTCAAACGCCTTGAAAGAGGTGTAACCAGTTCCGGCCACATGGTCTGAGATAAAATACTTGAAAGCAGTCAGGTAGGAGAGGAAAGTGGCAATGCCAAGTCCTGCTGTTCCAATCAGACCGCCTAATTTGCCTTTCAGCTTGTCTTCTGCCATTCCGACAAAGAGAAAAACCAGAAAGGGAATCAGCGGGATCAACAAGGTATATGCGTAACTATTCATGTTATAATTTTTCTAAACAGTTAGAGATCAAAATTTCATTTGGTCAAGATTGTCAACATCAATAGACTTGAAGTTCCTGTAGATGTTGATGATGATGGCAATGGCTACAGCAGCTTCGGAGGCAGCAACAGCGATCACGATCAGACTGAAAAAATGGCCATGGAGTTGATTCGGATAGAGAAATTTGTTAAAAACCACAAAATTAATATTCACCGAATTGAGGATCAATTCAATCGACATCAACATGGTGATTAAATTTCTTCTGGTCAGGAAACCATAGATGCCTATGAAAAACATCAGGGTACTGATAACAAGAAATGAGTTAAGTGGGATATTGTCTATCATGATTTTAGCGAATTATCAGGATTATTTTTGGTGTCGATTTCTGTTGCTTCCAAATTTTTCTCTTTCTTGGCCAATACGATGGCACCTACCATGGCGGCCAGCAGAAGGATAGAGATCACCTCGAAGGGCAGTGCAAAACCGTCGCGGTTGTAGGAGACCAAAGCCCTGCCAACATTCTGCACATTGGCTTCGACTGCAGGCATGGTAGAAGGTGCGAAGGCAAATTTGAAAATGGTGATGATGGTGAGTACCGCTCCTGCAGCTACTGCCAAGGCAGAAAAAATTTGCTGCTTCAATGGTGCCACCACTGCTTTTTCGCTTACGTGACTCGTCAAAAGAATCGAGAAGATGATCAAAACGATGATACCTCCTGCATAAACAGTTAACTGTACTGCGGCAAGGAAATTGTAATTCAGCATGAAATAGATTCCTGCTGTAGAAACCAGCACGAAAAGCAAATAGACTGCTGATCTGAGGATTCTGCGACTGGTGACGGTCATCACTGAGAAGGTCAGGATAGAACCGGCAAACAGGTAGAACATAATATCATTGAGCGTCATAACTAATATTTTTTTATGCAGTTTGTTACTCTTTCACTCCTTGTGCAATTTTCGAACCGGGCAGGTTCAATACTTTTGTCAATTTCGAACGATCCCAAACGGCATGCTCAAAATTCTGGCCCATGATGATCGCACCTGTCGGACAGGCTTTCACGCAAAGATTGCACATCGTGCACATTCCCAAATGGTAAATGTGCTGGTCGATGGCTCTTTTCTTCTTGCCCTCTTCATTCAGCTCCATTTTGCTGATGATTTCGATTGATCCGTTTGGACAATTGAGTTCGCAAATACCACAACCTGTACACAGGTGCTCGTTGTTTTCGCTGTGCAGCATGATGACCTCACCACGGAAACGATCGAACATTTTAAGGGTATCGCGGTTCTCGGGATATTGCTGTGTGACATTGTTCCAGGGGGTAAAAACATATTTTCCGGTAATTCTCATCCCCGTCAAAAGCGTTCCTACTCCTTTGAAAATTGTACTGATATATTGAAACAGCGCATTCATATAGCTATGGTTTTACAGATGGAATTTGGTTAAAACGACCAGGCTCATCAGAAGGATGTTGACAAGGTTGATTGGCAAAAGGTATTTCCACTCCAGAGTCAGGATTTGATCCACCCTCAGGCGGGGGAATGTCCATTTGAACCACATGATCAGGAAAATTACGCCACCTACTTTCATGAAGAACCACACCAACGGCGGGATAAAATCCATGACATGGTTAAAAGATTCGATGGAACCAAAATGCAGTGGCATCCAACCTCCCAGGAAAACTGTCGTAGCCATCGCTGCAACAATGAACATATTGATGTATTCTGCCAAAAAGAAAAAGGCGAATTTGATACCTGAATACTCTGTGTGGAAACCTGCAGTAAGTTCTGATTCAGCTTCGGCCAGGTCAAAAGGACCCCTGTTGGTTTCAGCCGTTCCGGCAATCAGGAAAATAACGAAAGCGATCAGCGAAGGAACATGTCCCTTGAACAGGAACCAGGAGTCACGCTGACTCTCAACGATGACAGAGAGTTGCATAGATCCTGCCAGGATGATGATGGTAACCATTGACAATGAGACCGATAACTCATAACTGAGAATCTGTGCTCCACTTCGCATGGCACCGATCAATGAATATTTGTTGTTGCTCGACCACCCCGCAATCAGAATCCCTATCACACCAATGGAAGATACGGCAGTGACATAGAAAATGCCAATGTCGAAATCGAGCGACTGGAGTCCCTTTGCGAAGGGTAGGACAGCCATGGCCATAAAGGTGGCGATCATGATGATAAAAGGGGCAAGGTTGTAAAGAAATTTGTCGGCACTTTTTGGCATGATCAACTCTTTCATCAACAGTTTGACGAAGTCGGCAATGGTCTGAAGCAGCCCCCAGTACCCAACCCTCATGGGCCCCAGACGCTGTTGAAATGCTGCACAAACTTTGCGTTCGGCATAGACCAGAAACAAACCGAAGAGCGCTATAAAAAGCAGGTAACAGACCCCGATGATGGTCCATTCAACAACAGTAGTAGCCATTGGAGACATCCGCTCCAAAAACCACAGGTGCATGTTGTGGGTCATTCCTGAAAAGTCGTAAATATTGAATCCCATTGGCTTTGATGATTTTCGATATAGTTGAATCGTGTTAGTACTAATTACCTGTCAATGTCGGGGATCACCAGGTCGAGCGTCGACATGATGGCAACCAGGTCTGCAATTTTGTGACCCGCCGCCATTTTGTTGAGCGCGAAAAGGTTGGAAAATCCTGGAGAACGGAACTTGACACGGTAAGGATTTTTCTTGCCATCGCTCACGATGTAAACACCGAACTCGCCCCTTGCACTCTCTACCCTTTGGTAAAACTCACCCTCCGGAAGTTTAACCACACCTTTCATCTTGACCGCATAATCACCTTCCGGGATGTTGTCAATCAACTGTTCAATGATGTGCATGGATTCGTACATCTCCTCCATTCTTAACCTGTAGCGTGTGAAAGTATCTCCCTTGGTATCCATTTTTTCTTCAAATTTCACAAGCGGATAGGCACTGTAAGGCTGGTGCTTCCTGACATCGCAGGAGAAACCCGATGCCCTTCCTGAAGGGCCCGTTACGCCCCATGCAATGGCATCCTCCTTCGAGAGGTAACCAATATCGTTGGTCCGCTCCTGAAAGATGACATTGCCCGTAAGAAGTTTATCGTATTCCGGCAGTTTTTTCCTAAACTCCACTATAAAATCTTTGACTCTTTTCTGGAAATTCGGGTGGATATCAAACATCAGTCCACCGGGGACATTGTAATTCACTGTCATTCTTGCACCACAAGTCTCCTCAAAAATGTCGAGAATATGTTCACGGTCACGCAGTCCGTAGAAGAAGGTTGTCAGTGCACCAAGGTCCATCCCCATCACACACCACCAAAGCTGGTGGGAGGCCAGACGAGTCAACTCATCCATGATGGTACGAATGTATTTGACGCGTTCGGGAACCTCAACCTGAAGGGCATTCTCCACACACAAACAGACTGCTTCGTTGTTCATGTGGGCCGAAAGGTAATCCATCCTGTCGGTCAGGTGAATGATCTGAGGGTAGGAGATAGATTCACACATCTTTTCGATGCCACTGTGGATGTAACCTACATGTGGTTGAATGTGATGAACCTTTTCGCCTTCCAAACGGACAAGCAACCGAAGCACCCCATGGGTCGATGGGTGCTGTGGTCCCATATTGACCAAATACTGGTCGGTATGGATCTTGTCCGAGCTAATGATAATCTCTTTGGTTTCAGACATAAGGCTATCGTTCTACTATTCTTACTTCGTCTTTGTAATCTTTTCTCA
>CAZGSQ010000010.1:0-57573 GCA_964528535.1 uncultured Tangfeifania sp.
ACCTGCCTGTCACGCAGGGGGTCGCGGGTTCGAGTCCCGTCCAGACCGCAAAGCCCCGGAGATGATCCGGGGCTTTTGCATTTTTTAGGAAATAGGGGATGTATTCACGAAAAATGGCTATATTTCTGAATTGTGTATCGACTCGAATGGAGACCTGGAATCGCACAAATTGGTGGCGACCATAAAAAATAGCATATGTTTGAAAATTTAAATCAGCCATATCAGTTCAACAACAACTTCAAACACAACGCCCGTACGATTCTTTTGGTCAGTATGGGGTTCATTCTGATTGTCCTTTACATACAACCTCTTGGTATTAATTTTTTGAAATCGGAGCATGATGGCTATTTCGTCCTGGGTACAGGTTTTCTCTCTGCTGCAACACTTTTCCTGAATACCTTGATCCTACCAGGGATTTTCCCAAAGCTTTTTGATCCGGCAAAGTGGACAATTAAAAAGGAGTTGATATGGAATTTCTGGATGTTTGTCAACCTTTTTGTCCTTTTTACTTTGATGGCCTGGATTGCTAAAACCATCTCCTATACGGATCTTCCCTTCTTCAGAACCGGAGCCCTGTCGCTCCTGCCTTTGATCCTATTCAACCTGATCAGTTACAATTTTTCCCTGAAAATGAAGGTAGTAAACATGATTGATTCTGGAACAAACTGGTTGAAAGAGGAGATCAATGCTTTTCAAAATCCTCCCGAACAGGAGTCCGTTCATTTGGTTGCAGAGAATAAAAAGCAGGCCTTTGCCGAAGAGGTCGAAAGGGTAATCCTCATCCATTCTTCAGGCAATTATGTTGAAATTTACTGGATAGACCGTAAACTTGCCATTCGCAAAAGACTCTTCCGGCAATCGTTTACAAATGTTGAAAAGGCACTTGTTTCGTCCGATGTGATGCTGAAGTGCCACCGTTGTTGGATGGTAAACATTAACAAAGTGACCAAGCTAAAGAAATCTGCCAATGGCTATCATTTGGAGATGGAAAGGCTTGATTTTACCGTCCCGGTATCCCGGAACTGGGTCCCTTCGTTTAAAGAGAAATTTATCTGATTGTTATTCGTCCTCTTTGTAGTTGAATTTCGTCCCTCAAAAACTGCATTTCGTCCCAAAATCTAATGTTTTCAACCATTTATGGACCGCAAGACCCATTTTTTTGGTTGACAAAAATTCTATGTTTACCATTGTGGCATCAATTTGAAAATGGTTCAAGGTTAAAGCAAAGTAAAATGAAACTATTAAACATTGGTGGTTTGAAAATTAAACTGCCCATTATTCAAGGTGGAATGGGTGTTGGTGTTTCCTTGTCCGGGTTGGCCTCAGCGGTTGCCAACGAAGGAGGAGTAGGAGTTATATCACCGGCTGGAATAGGGTTCTTGTACAAGGATCATTCGTCTGACTATTTAAAGAACTGCATTTATGGCCTGACACAAGAAATCCGCAAGACCCGTGAAAAATCACAAGGAATCATTGGTGTCAACATCATGGTAGCACTTTCTAATTTTGCTGATTTGGTGACTACTTCTATCAGGGAAAAGGTTAACATCATCTTTGCAGGAGCCGGACTGCCATTGGATCTGCCTAAATATTTATCTACTGATTCAGAGACCAAACTGGTCCCGATAGTTTCATCAGCAAGAGCTGCCACCCTGATATGCAACAAATGGTACACAAATTACAATTACCTGCCCGATGCAATTGTTGTGGAAGGGCCTAAGGCCGGGGGGCATCTCGGATTTAAAGTAGACCAGATATTTGATGAGAATTTTTGTCTTGAGAAAATCATAGAAGAGGTGGTAGCAGTAGCAAATGAATTTGGCGAGAAGTATGGAAAACAAATTCCGGTCATTGCAGCCGGTGGTATCTATACTGGCGAAGATATTGCCATGATTTTGGAGAAAGGGGCAGCAGGTGTTCAAATGGGAACACGATTCGTTACCACTACCGAGTGTGATGCTTCCGAAGGCTTTAAACAGGCTTATATTCAAGCAAGGGAAGAGGATGTCAGAATCATTAAAAGCCCTGTTGGCATGCCAGGTAGAGCCATTAGTTGCACTTTCCTCGATGATGTGGACAGTGGGAAGCGACGACCAACTGTTTGCCCCGTTAATTGTGTCAAAACATGCGACATAACGACTGCTCCTTACTGTATCATGGCATCTCTGGCCTCTGCATTGAGGGGAAATTTTAGAAATGGTTATGCTTTTGCCGGAAGTAACGTTTGGAAAACAGATAAAATAATATCAGTAAAAGAGCTTTTTTCTACCCTCCTGGATGAATATAAAGTAGCTGTCACTGGTAAATTCGCTTTGTCGGTGTGATAAATAGCAAGGATATGCAAGCCTGCAATTCAGAGGGAATTGCAGGCTTTTTTTTATTGTACCTGATTATTCAGGCTTATGCCTTCTTTTATATTCGAGTAAGAAGATGTAGGGGATAACTTCTTATCTTTGTTTGCTCAAGGCTATTCGGGTAATAGTTCAGTTAAATAATTCTTAATCTATAAAGTAATTGAAGTGAAAAAATACTCTAAAAAATTGTCATTCAGCGCATTAATCATTATATTTTTACTTCTTCATCCCTGGAGTGCTTATTCTCAGGATTTTCAGAGCGAGGCGATAAAATTTGGGAGAGTATTGAGATTGGTGGATGCTTTCTATGTGGATACTGCCAGTGTGAGCAAGTTAACAGAGAATGCCATCGTTGATTTACTGGCAAGGTTGGATCCTCACTCAGTCTATATCACCAAAAGTGAAGTGGCAGAGATGAACCAACCGCTGGAGGGAAATTTCGAGGGAATAGGCATCTCTTTCAGTATCATTCAGGATACACTGATCGTCATGACTACCATCCCGGGGGGACCATCCGAAAAAGTTGGATTACATCCGGGTGATAGGATTATCAAGGTCGGCACAAAACCTATTACTTCCATAGGCCTTAAGACTCAGGATGTTTATGGGCTTCTCAGGGGAAACAAAGGTACAATTGTTAATTTAACGGTGAAGAGAAAAGGAGAGGAATCAAAACTGGAATTTACAATCGTCAGGGATAAGATTCCAATCTACAGTCTCGATGCTGCCTTCCTTCTCAACAAGGAGACAGCATTCATAAAATTAAATAGATTTTCGGCCACAACTACTGAAGAATACACAGCCGCCATGAAAAAGCTGGGTAAAAACGGAACGGTTAAAAATCTGGTTCTCGATCTGAGGGGCAATGGTGGTGGCTATCTGGGGGCTGCCTATGAGTTGGCCAATCAATTTTTGGAGGCAAACAAACTGATAGTTTATACCGAGGGTATACACAGTCCCCGAAAAGATTACCTTTCCAATACCAATGGCGATTTTTTAAAGGGAAACCTGATCATCTTAATCGACGAAGGTACCGCTTCTGCATCTGAAATTGTCTCCGGAGCCATCCAGGATTACGATCGTGGCGTTCTGATAGGCCGGAGATCTTTTGGCAAAGGTTTGGTTCAACAACCTTTTGCCCTGAACGATGGTTCAATGATTAGACTTACAACTGCTCACTATTATACGCCAGCAGGCAGGAACATTCAAAAGCCATACAAAGGCAACACTGAAAATTATAAGAATGATTACCTCAAAAGATTTGAACGTGGTGAGCTTTTTAACAAGGATAGCATTGCCAATGCAGATTCACTCATGACAAAAACATTGGTAACAAAACGTAAGGTGTTTGGAGGTGGTGGTATTGTGCCTGATATATTTGTTCCGCTTGATACCTCGGTTCATTACAAATATTTCAATTTGCTTGTCAGGAAGAATATATTCTTTCCTTTTGTGGTCAATTATATTGATCAGCACCGCAAAGACCTGATGGTTAAGTATCCTGATTTTCAGAAATTTAATGACACTTTTTCGGTCTCATCAACCATGTTGGAGGAATTGTTGGTATTGGGTGAAAAATCTGGTGTCAAAAGGGAAGAGGAGGGTCTTAAATTTACACAAAAAACAATATTCAGACAGATCAGGGCTTTGATAGCCAGAGACTTATATGATGCAGGCGATTATTATAAGATCATGATGGAGGAGGATCCCGAAGTGAAAAAAGCAACCGAAATTCTTGGCGATCCAAAAGCATACTCCCGCCTGCTCAACAAGTAACATTCTTCGAATAAATCAGATATCTTTCGGTGATGACGATCTATCAATGGCTTATCAATCATTATATTGAAGTCTGTGGTACACTTTCTGGATTTCTGTATCTCGGGTGTTCGATCAGACAACATTATCTTACCTGGCCTGTGGGTTTGGTCAATGCCCTCTTCTATATCATCGTATTTTTTACCTCAAGGATTTATGCAGATATGTCTTTGCAATTTTATTATGCAGGCATCAGCATTTATGGATGGTGGTATTGGCACCATGGTAGCAGAGAGGGGATGGAATTGACAGTTTCGAGTACATCGATCCGGCTGTGGTTGAAACTCATTGCAATTTCAGCCTTGCTTTTCTTCGTTATTGCCTGGATCTTGTTGCGATTCACAGACTCTCCTGTACCAATTTGGGACGCTTTAACAACCTCCCTGAGCATTGTGGCAACCTGGATGTTGGCCAGGAAGAAAATAGAGCATTGGCTCTTGTGGATATTGGTTGATGCTATATCTATCGGTTTATTTATAGTAAAGGAGCTTTATCCCACCACCTTGCTTTTCTTTGTCTACACAATCTTAGCGGTTTATGGCTACCGCGAATGGCGTAAAGGATTAATTTTAGAACAATGGGAGCAGCTGCCAGCTTGAAAAAAATTGTGGTCACCGGACCTGAATCCTCAGGTAAGACTATGTTGTCGAAGGGTTTGGCGAAACATCTGAATGCTAAGTTAATTCCCGAATATGCCAGGCAGTATGTAGAGAATCTTTCCAGACCGTATACCTTCGAGGATCTTGAAAACATTGCCAGACACCAGATTTTGGAAGAAAGCCAATGCGATGGGAAATCGGAGGGTAAGATTTTGATCATGGATACCTGGTTGATTATGACCAAAGTTTGGTTTGAGGTTGTGTATGACAGGTCACCAGTCTGGTTAAGTGATTCCATAACTTCCGCCAAAATTGATCTTTTTCTGGTATGTAGTCCGGATCTTCCCTGGATTCCTGATCCGGTAAGGGAAAATGGAGGTGAGATGCGAAAGGTTTTGTTTGACCGCTATTGCCACGAGTTGGAAAATTACGGCTTTCCATACGAAGTGATAGAGGGTTTGGGAGAAACCAGAATGAAAAATGCTTTGAGTTTTCTGCTGCAACATCACATTATATAGAACTTTTTTTGTTTGATGTCGTTACACTGATGCCACCCTCCTGTGCTTGGGTGAAATAATTCTCAAATGATTAAATGAATAGTCTTGCGATTAAAATCAGACATGTATCAAGTCACCAATAAAAAAATATACTCTGCTTATGAAGGAACATACTGAAACAGGAATCAGGCAATCGATTGGTGAAGCAGTTCAAAAATTAACTGATCTTTCATCCATTGCGGAAGTTTCTCATGCCCAGCGGGCAGGAGAGCCGATGCCATCTACCGAGAAGCTTAAAATATTTGTAGAGAAGGTAAGACAAATCATTTTCCCTGGTTATTTTGGTCCCATTAATTTTCATCCGACTACGTTTCATTACCACATGGGAGTTCTTGTCGATGAGGTCTTTCATCTGCTTTCAGAACAACTACTGGCCGGACTTTGCTTCGTTTGCGACAAAGAGTTCAATTCTGATCTGGAGGCAAGAAAGACAGAGGCTGAAGCATGTGCTGCAAACTTCATTGCGGAGTTACCAGAACTTCGGAGGGTCCTCATTACCGATGTTGAGGCAGCATACCTGGGGGATCCGGCTGCCATCAGCAAGAGCGAGGTGATCTTTTGTTATCCCGCTATCCGTGCCATCTCCAGCTATCGCATTGCACATACACTGCAAGGTTTCGGAATTCCCTTGATTCCCCGAATTATCTCAGAAATGGCACATTCGGAGACAGGTATTGACATTCATCCGGAAGCGGTGATAGGACCATATTTTGCCATAGACCATGGAACAGGGATCGTTATAGGATCTACTACAATCATTGGTTCGAACGTAAAATTATACCAGGGAGTCACACTCGGCGCGAAGAGTTTTTCACTGGATGAATTGGGAAATCCTGTGAAGGGAATACCCCGTCATCCAATTGTTGAGGACAATGTTGTCGTCTATTCAAATGCCTCCATCCTGGGCAGGATCACCATTGGCCATGATTCAACTATAGGAGGTAATATATGGATTACCAATGACTTACCACCAAATTCCAGAATAGTACAAAATAGAGCCAAGACTGCCGAATTTATTTTTGGTGGAGGGATATGAATTTTTTGAATCATAATTTGTTGGTTAGATGATAGTTTTCCATACTTTGTGCCGAATTTGAAAACATTTCAGTGAAAAAATTTAAAATTGTTGTCAAGACTTTCGCAGGACTGGAGCCTGTATTAGCAATGGAACTAAAGGCACTGGGTGCCGAGGCAGTAACTCCAGAGCGCAGAGCCGTTAGTTTTTTGGGCGACAAAGCCCTTTTGTACAAAGCAAATTTTTTGTTGCGAACTGCCTTGAAAGTACTCAAGCCTATTGCCCAATTCAGAGTAACCAGGAAGGAAGATCTTTACGACAATGCAAAAAGTATTCCATGGGCCGACTATTTAACCCTTGGAAAAACATTTGCAATAGAAAGCACTGTTCAGTCTGAAATTTTCGTAAATTCAATGTATGCTTCGCTGAAGGTGAAGGATGCCATTGCCGACTATTTCAGGGAGGCTTTCGGAAAACGACCATCAGTGAACCCCGATGAACCAGATATTATTGTGCATATCTATTTAATGGGTGATCATTGTGAAATCTCTCTCGATAGTTCAGGCGAATCGCTCCACAAGCGTGGTTACAGGCTTGGACAGGGTGAGGCTCCCATCAACGAAGTTCTTGCTGCTGGGATGTTGATGTTGGCTGGCTGGAATGGCGATACCGACTTCTTTGATCCGATGTGTGGTTCTGGCACGCTGCTCATCGAAGCCGCCATGATTGCCAAAAATATACCGGCCGGGATCTACCGCAAATCATTTGGTTTCGAGAAATGGATGGATTTTGATGAAAACCTATTCTCTGAAATATACAATTCAGACCATGAAAAGGAGTCTTCAACCAAGATATTTGGATCCGACATTTCCATTCAAAGTTGTGCCATAGCGCGCGAAAATATCAAAAATGCCGGTCTCGCTAAAACGATTGTGGTTGAGACAAGAGATTTTCTTGAGTCAGATCCACCTTTCAGCAATGGGACCATTCTCACGAATCCTCCTTATGGAGAAAGGTTGAAAACACCTTCTGTTCCTGAATTGTACAAGTCTGTCGGGGATATTCTAAAGCGGAAATATTCAGGTTATGTGGCATGGATTATCTCCAGTTCTGAAGATGGATTCAAAAGTATCGGACTTAAACCTTCGAGGAAGATTGAATTGTTCAATGGTGCACTACCTTGCAGCTTTCGAAGTTTTGAATTGTTCTCGGGAACCTACAAGCAAAAGGTAATTTTGAAAAAAGTCAACCAACAACCAGATCTGGAGTAGTCAGGATCACCATTTTTTTCAAACCAACGGAGAGGTTGTTTTTAGGCTCAACTATTGACTGATTTTTTTAAAGGCGACATCTTGTTTGATACTGGTGACCAGGTACTCCTTACATTTAAATTTCCGCTTTTTTACATACTTTTCACCACTGAACCCCATGATTTGAGCAATCTGCTTCAAAGGTACCTTGTCAAAGAAGAGCTGAAGTAACTTTTGACAATCACTTCCCAACAACTGAAAATGCTTTTGATAGAGCTTGAAACGTTCATTTTTTTCGACCAATTCGGAGAAATCATGATCAAATTCTGTCTCGAAGGTCGGAGGATCTATCCTCATCTCGTTTTCTGATTTGATACGACTAAGCTGTTTTAACCACAGAAATTTGCAAACGGAATAGAGATAGGTTTCAAATGCACAGTTGATAATGAGGTCGTTTGCCTTTAATTTTCTGTAAACGATGATGATAGCCTCCTGAAAAATGTCATTGGCATCATCGTCATCGCCACTGTTCTTTTTGATATAGAGATTGACTTTGTAATAGAAGTTCTTGTAAATATGCTGAAGAATCACGTTGTCGTTACGCAATATTCCATTCAAGAGCTCATCATTGCTATAGTTGATCATTTTAGTCGGCTAATTCTTTTTTTCCTTTTGAAATACCATTTCTCCAAAACGATGGCTAAAAATACAAAAATTATCAAGCCGACAAAATAACCGACTTTGGTTTTAAAGATTGGGGTTTGTTTCCCAATTGAAACATAGCCCAGCCAGAAATAGGGATGGGCCTTTAAAGGATCTGCTTGTTCAATATAGCTTGTCTTGGCCCTTCTCAAAGCCTCGTCTTTGGTAAAGCCATTCTTTAAATTCTTGTAGAATTCAATCATCAGGGCAGCACTTGAAACATCTTCAACATTCCACAAAGTCATGATGATACTCGGACAACCTGCATAGAGGAAGGCTCTGGCAAGACTCATTACACCCTCACCCTTTTGGAGTTTGCCCGATCCTGTGTTGCATCCACTCAGTACAACCATATCAGACTTAAGTTTAAGGTTGTATATTTCATAAGTGTTCAGTGCCCTTTCATTTTTTCCTGAACTGTCTGCCGAGAACACCATCTTTGAGTAAAGTGGTAGTGTGTCATTTAAGATGGTATGCATGGCAAGATGCAGAATATCATACTTTTCGGCATTCTGAAGAAAAATTTGCTTGGTTGCTTTTGTTCCTGTGAACTGATTCCCGGGAATCAGTTCAGTAACCCCACTGACTTCTGCTTCTGCTCCCGGCAGTGGAAGGAAGTGGTCAGCTTCAGATCCTGCTGTCTCTTTTTCCTGGTTGTAGTCAGGAGCGAAGGCACCAATTCGGTTGTTATACTTCAAATTATTCTGTATGTAGTAATAGAGCAAGGTCGCTGAATAGGTATAAGAGATGGCGTGGTGGTGAACCAGGTAATCCAGATTTCTGAAGTCCATTTTGGTGCTGTCTGCTTCTGTGGCCAGGAAAGCATCAAAAGGAAGATAGGCAAGTTTGTCATCAGGGACAATGACCAGCCGATAATTCTGTAAAAACGGAACAAGAGGCTCAATGAGTAGTTTGTACAGATCGGAAGCATTTCTGGTGTACCTGACAAAATCTACTTTCTTTGTTTCAAGCACAGAACTGTTTTTGATAAATTGCAGGAAATGGTCAATGGTGCTGTTGAAACCATTTAGAAGGGGTTTCCTGAATATTTTGTACTCATGAGCTGTGATGCAAAAAGTAAAAATTTCGCCGGTACTGCCACTCTTTTCATTTTTTAGAAAGTACTCCACAAAGGCTTCACGTCTGTCTAAAGATTGTTGCACTTTCTGAAGGGAAACAATGGGATCTGCATATTTGTACTGGTAATACCGGGGATATCTCTTTTCAACATAATCGATCATTTCCTGATAATTTCCTGTCAGGGTAAAAATTTTGTCTTTCCAAAAATTAATCTTCTTTTGATCCGGAGCCGGGGCACTTTTTTCATTGAATATAAAATTCTCATAAGCACTAATTTCATTTTTCAGTTGTGTATCTTTTTGGAGCAGTGAGTCGGGTAAGCCTGAAAATTCCTTGGCCTGCAACTCTCTCAGCATGGATTGAAAATCAGCAGTCCTGCTTCGCTCCGAAAATTCAAAACCTTTTTCAAAATAGCTTCCTTCGCCGGTCTTTTCATACAACAATACGGCAGACTCAACTGCCCTCGAATAGACGGGATGCTCATTCTCTGAGAGGAATAGGCGACTTTCCTGATTCTGATAACCACTTCGTATGAGATGAATTGTTTTGATCGAAAGATCAAAGGTTGAAAGTGACAATTTCATGTTATTCAAATAGTTGTCACTATTATTGTCGTTTGTTTCCAGCTGGGCAAGAAGAAAAAATGCTTCGGCTTTGTTCTTGAGGGCATCGAGAAGTCGGGTCTTATCCATGGCCATTTCGGGTTCGGGATTGGCGAATTTGTTTGTTTCTGAAAACCCTAGAGCAATGGCGTGGATGGCTTTTTGAAAATATTCAAGCGATGCTTCCAGGTTTTTCTTTCGCAGCAAGAGAAAATTATCGAGGTTGCTTGCATTTTCTTTTTTTCGCAAATAATTCAATCCCATGTCTTTAAGGCAGGAGGAATAGGATATTTCTTGATTTACATTTCTTCTTTCAATCAGCTCTTTGGCGGTCTGGTAGTTGGCCATCGAATTGTCAAAGTCTTCCATCTCCAGATAGACCATTCCTAAATTCATGTGAATCAATTCTTTGTCGGTAAAATTGGCGCCCAAATCAACTTCGCCCACCTGCAAGGCTTGATGAAAGTAGGTGATGCTTTCCCTGTATTTCTTTTTTTTGAAGTAGATCAATCCCTTGTAAACCCATTTTTTGAATTCACTTTTGACTTCTGAATTAATTTGAAATGCCTTCTTGTTGTACTCCTCTGCCTTGTCCAAATCATTGTAATTCAATTCAAGAGATGTTAAATTCAACAATAAACTTTCGTAAGCGCTGCTATTTCTCAAACCTAAAGACAAATAAATTCTTTCCGAATTTTCGAAGTAGGACTTTGCCTTCTCAAAATCACCTCTTTCATTGAAGCAAAGTGCTAAATTTTGTTGTACATCAGCCAGGTGCATCAACTCCTTGTCTCCTTCACGACGGTAGATGGCTGCAGCTTTCTGGTATGATTCGACAGCAAGGTCATAAGAGCCCAATTGGAACCTGATGACACCAATATTTAACATAACATTTGCTGCCTGTGCTGAATTCTGTCCGTATTTTTCAATTCTGATTTGAAGTACTCGATTGAACAAGCTCAAGGCATTGTCGTATGTGCCATTATTCAAGGCCTTAACAGCTTGAGAAAAGGTCTCTTTTTCAGTGTCAGGTTGAGCCTCCTGAGAAAAGGCTACAGGTGCTGTCATCACCAGCAATAGGAATAGAGCAGTCAAAAAGCCATTTCGGGAAATCGGGAAACTACGCTTCATGTGAGGTCATTACCATTCTTTTCATGTAAAAGAAATTAAAATATGGGTAACAGCAAAAAGAATTGATTTTTTTAAATAGTTAAATATCAGGTAAATGAAATATTTATACTGTTTAATTGATTTTTTTTTCAAAAACGGGGGTAACCTTTTAAATGTTTGTGGTATTAAGAGGTGCAAGGAACAATAAAGATTCATTAACTTATTAAAACATTTTATCATGAAAAATTTTAATTACCTATCCGTAGAAGTATTGTCTGTAGAAGAATTGGCATCTGTAAAAGGCGGTTACAACATTCCTACACCGATAATTATCACGGAATAATCATTTCAATTTAGTGGTTTAAATTTTGCACACCTGGCATTCATAGATTGTACGAGGTTGCAAAATGGCATAAATAATGCCTACTTTATGGTTTTGGTGGTAGAGACGATTTGTTACAGCTATTTTTGTCGATTGAATGTAGCAAATTAACCACAAAGTTCAGATTACTTTGAAAGATTAGGTTGCAGAATTGATCCAAGAGTTAAATCTGGAAATCTTCTTCGTTCCTATTTTTAAAGAGAATTGCGTCGGTCTATTTCAGTATTTTTCCAATGAGACCGAACAGATTTTGGGAGAAAGTTCATGTATTACCTTAGTGTCAAATTGAATAATATGATTAATCAAGCGGGAAAGACCTTGGGAAACGAGCATCCAGTGGATGTTGAAGCCTATTTTGGCTTGTCTGAGGAAGTATTTAAACCTGTCAATTTGAATGTAGAGAATCAGGATGCTGAAGTTGGAAATTATCTTCAAAAACTTCACATCAAAAATCATTCCCTTGCCTCCAAAGAGGTTGTCCATGATTTGTATGCTGATGCAGCTGAATTCACAGATGTTGATCATCAAATGATGTCGGATGAAGACGAACTGCTTTTTGAAGAGATCCAAAATGCGGTAACTGAAAAAGAGATTACTGATCTGAGGGCTAATCTTCAGTCGATTGCCCAAAGTATTACCATACATAACCACACAATTGAAGAGATAGAAGAGCTATTGTCGGGAGAACTCGATGAGGAGACTCAATCCTTAATTTTGCATGAGGCCAGCATGAATGGCGCCTTGGCATACGAAATTGAGCTTCATGGTGAGATAAATAGCGCCATCGGAGAATCCGACATCATGAGCCTGAGGAATGGTCTGAAGGCATTGATGAAAAATCAATATTCACACTCTCGAAGTGTCAGTGAGATTGATAGTTACATGAACGGAGAAATGGATGAGCTGTCTCTTTCTGAATTTGAAGGGGAATTGTTGATTAATTCGGGTCTTTCGGCAGATCTGCTTTTCCATGGGGAGGTAGATCATGCAATAGCCGAATCAGAAATTATGTCTCTGAGAGACAGCTTGAAACATATATCAAAAGAGGTGAAGGACCAGAAAGCCGACATGCTGGGCATCTCATCCCCCAAAAGGAAGAATTTGATTTGGTATGCCGTAGCCTCATCTATTGTTCTGATCATCGCCTTCTCATCGTTGCTTAAGCAACGATCTGTTTCCAGTCAACAGCTTTATTCCGCCTATTATCAGCCTTATAGAAATGGACTAAATGTATCCAGATCTTCGACGAGGTCGAATAGTTTGATAAATTCTGCCTTATCGGAAATGGACAAACGGAATTTTACGGTGGCTTTACGATTATTAAATGATCCCTCCGCCATGAAAACGGATGGGTTTAGCGCCAATTTTTATTCAGGAGTTGCTTACCAGGAATTAGGGGACTACAGGAGCGCGATCAAATCTTTCACGAAAGTAGTCAATCATGCAGATAATCTTTTGGTCGAACAATCCGAATGGTACATCGGACTCTGTTACCTTAAAACTGAGGAGCGGGAAAAAGCTGTAAGACAATTCAGTTCGATCGTATCTAAAAATGGTTACTACCGCGAGCCATCCAAGAAAATTTTAAAGCAGTTCGATTAGAAAATATTGCATAATGGGTTCAAAAACATTTTAATAAGTTACTTTATTCGTTCCTTGCAAGATGATGATGTAACTAAAAATGTTGCGAAAAAGGGTTAAATAGACAAATATAGGATGATACGATAGCGCTTTGCCTGAATGGCAAGGCTGTCGTTTTATCTGTCAACATCACATCAGAAATGGTTGGCTGTCATTGGAACCTGATTAACTCTGGTTTTCTGCCAAGGAAGTCGTCAAATCTTGATTTGGTAACTCCCTGAAGGTTGAACCCAAATCTACTCATCCCTTCCGGAGGTAGAACAGGGAACCAGGTGAGTCTGATATCAATAATTTTGAATACAAGCGAAGGATTGTAGATTCTAAACCCACTTCCAAACCCGGCATAAAAATCCTGCGAAAAGATTTTGTCTACCTGGTCAGACAAAAATGCAAAATCTGTAAAGAGATAGTTTGTGAACTTAAATCCGTAGAAGCTTGATTTTAAGTATCTAACTGTTTCGATGTTGAATTTTAACCTGCAGATTCCTTTCAATTGGCTGGTATGAAAGTCCCTGATCCCAAAACGTCCATCGATGGTCAGATACTCCTCTTTCAATCGATTGATTCCTCCCAAGAATTCAATTTTCATAAACTGCCTGATCGGATCGCCAAGTGCGTAAAATTTTCCGGAAAAATAATTTCCGCTAAATTTAACAGTTCCCTGCCTGACTGATGATTTGTCAAGGAAGCCATCCATGCCAAGTTGTCCGGAAAGGTAGCTGCCATCTTTCCCTATCAGCGCACTGCTCAGCGATAAACCAAGATATGGCCAGTTCCCAAACTGTGACCTATCAAGTCCTGTATTGATTTCGATAAAATTTCCATAGGGAATGTCTTCCGTGACACCATAGCCATATACCAGATTGTTTTTGTATAAATTTCGGCGTGTAAAGCTTATCCCAGCCACCACAAAATCGTGGTTTCTCAAAAATTTACTTTCGCCAAAAGATTGATCCTTATTCCGGTTAAACTCTTGGTGGAAATACCTCATTGAAATCAATGTTTTGTTCGAAATATTTCTCTTGCCGGGAAATGCATGGGAGTACCAGATGTCGCCTGCAATGTAGGAGACGATGGTGTCGAGTTGGATCGGATGATTGTCTGCTATGTAATTGTATTTTGCCACATGGTCAAATGATAGACCGCCAACATTTTCCTCTTTGGAAGTTAAAAATTTCTTTTCGACTGCAATGTTCCATCCTTTTTTTTGATACGTATCTGTGAATCCGATGGTTGAATTGATGAAATGGCCAAAAATATTGTTGATTTGGTAAGAAAGATAGATGCCCATTTCGGGTAAATAGGCATTTTTCTGCGCCATCCCAATGTTCAGTCGATGACCCAAACCAAACATGTTCTCATTGACTATTTCGACATTGCTGTTGTCGGCATCTACGCTCATGCTTGCCCCAAATTCAAATTTGTCTTTTGAAATGACTGTCACATTTACTTCATCTGGTCTTTCTTTACTGGGTTCGAGCCTGAACGAAACATCCTCCAGGTAACTGAGATCACGCATGAATTTTTCATTTTCGGCCATTAACAATGGATCCACACTTTCTCCTTCTCTAAACTGCAATTGCATGCGCAATTTAGTCCTGGCGGTGTTCATGTGTAGTCGATTTCCTGTCTTTTCGATCCATTTGGAGGCAACCAACGAAGTATCCTGCATGGAAGCCCCGAAGGGATGCAATCTGACGAAATGAATGGATGCAATTTTCTTCCCTGCAAACGGTTTGAAATAGAGTATACTTTGGACGCCGGAATGACTGATCTCAGTGGTTTGTGAGGTGAGAAAATAGCCCAGAATATTCTTGGCTAAATTATTTTTAATGTCAAGTTCCCCTAATTCTTTAGTGGTTGAGGAGGAACCTGATGGCATCATTTTTAAACTGTCATCTTCCAAAGAACGGAAAATGTTGTTCCTTTGCTTTGTTTTTTTAGGGATTCCAATCGCTTTCACTTTGGTCGAATCTTCCAGCAGATGCTCCCTCTTTTTCTTAGATCCCACTGGAGGAGTTACAGACTCAAAATCATTGTTTGACGTAAAACAACCTGTACCTTCAAATGAATCAAAGGAGTTTACCGGTTTCGCCGATAGATTGCCTGCATACAAAAGATAAAAAACGACAATTAGCGGGATTTTCAAACGGAATAATTTTTAAAAATATTGAATATCATACAGTACATAAGGAGCGGTCATTTATTTTCACATTACCATTGTAGGCATTGCGCACGCACAATACAACTTTAAATATTTGTTAGAAATGATGATCTTTACTTTATGGTGCTTTCTATTGTTGTTTTTCCTTTAATCAGGATGCAGTTGGCCACAGGCCGTTCCCCCTCTTTGTCGCTGGGCTTGTTTAAGATTCCTCTCCTTCCCCCATTGTCGACCCAGAGGGTTGTGGAGCCACCTCCATCCAGGTTGATGGCATTGATACAATTCAGACGGATTAGAAAATCTTGCAATTCCATCAGGTTCATCCCTGAAGCGATGGAACTTCTTCCATCCACGGCAATCATCAATAAGCTGTGTTGGAACGTTTCGCACAGGCAGCTTCTGGGATGGCGTTTCTTGACAAATTCAGAATTCTCGAGTGGTAGCCTCTTTCCCCCGGCAAGTAATTCAGGTCCTGAGACCAAAACTGCCTTTTCGTCTGATGATTGTTCGTAGAAGGATTCTTTCCTTGCAAGTTCAATACTAAATTTGCCCTCCTTACCAAGCACAAAAGCCCCATTTAGCAAAGAGTCAGTTTTGGCCCATTTCTCTTTGGAGTTTCTGGTTCGAGCGATAACTTTGCCTTCAGATTCCAGATAGGCTACTGATCCTCCTTTCTCAACATTAAAAAAACTTCCGTTAAGTGCCACCAGGGCACGATTCTCCTCACCAAAAAGACTGGTACGTTTCAATGCTGAATCCGAATAGGAAACCTGTATGTCATAGGCGAAAAGAGCCTCCCTCTTAATTTCTGCAACGAATATGTCCTGTTTTTCTGGAAATAGAGTGTCCGCATTGAGGTGATAAATGGATATCCCATTCGCATGGAATGGAACCTTATACCTTTCAAGTTCAATTTTCTGGCACTTGCCGGAAATTGAGACGAAAAGTACCAGATAGATAAAAAAGAGCTTTTGCATGAAATATATTTTCTTAATGATTTGAATCTTCTATGCTTGACTTTATTTCACTTAAATTAGAATTTCACCAGCCTTCTTCCATGGTATTCGCAATTAAGAATTTTTTCTTGTATCTCATCAAAATTTTCATGGGTCACTTTACCTGCAACAATTATTTTTAGACGAGGCCCGGCCAATTCTATCATTTGGTTTAACGTATTCTGACCCTCCAGGGCGGTCAATCTTCCACCGGACGATAGCACTCTTTCAATACCTTCCTCTTTGAGCCAGGTTAGTCCGGCAAAAATATCCTTCAACTCATCAATGGCCTTGTGGAAGGTAACCTGCATGGGTCGTGCGAGATGAAGAAGTTCTCTGGTCCGATCTCTGTCTATCTCCTTCTCATCAGTCAATATTCCAAATACTACTCCTGTTGCCCCGAGCACTTTGGCTATTCGAACATCGTCCCGCATTATTTCAAATTCTTCACTCGAATAAACAAAGTCACCACCTCTTGGTCTGATCATGACCATGACAGGAACATCCAATTTTTCGATGCATTTTTTGATCGTTCCATAAGAAGGAGTAGTTCCTCCCTGACTCAAATTTTCGCACAATTCGATCCGTGTTGCTCCGGATTCCATGGCTTTTGTAGCCTCAGCAAACGACTCCACGCATATTTCTTTAACCCTATCCATTCTTTTGATCTTTAGGTTTAATTTGAAACCATCTGCTAAAATAATTGTTTTTTGATGGATCGACTCAAGTCATTACATTTGCATAAAAATATAAAGCATGGTTATTCGATGTCTTTTCATCCTGCTCCTCTCTTTTTTGCCCATGTTGCCTTTTGCACAAGGACATACCACAGTTTCGAATGCTGCCCCCAGGCTTGTGGTAGGCCTGGTAGTAGAGAACATGCATCCCGACTACATCGAGCGCTATTGGGAAAAATTTAGCGAGGATGGCTTCAAACGTTTGTATTCCGGTGGGTTTATTTGTGCAAACCATCATGTAAGCAACCTGATTCAGCGTCCAACAGTGGGAATGGCCACCCTCTCAACAGGAACCTCCCCTTCCGGTCATGGGATTGTGAGTGACAATTGGATCGACCGTTTGACCAACAAGGAGACAGATTGTGTTCTCGATAAATCCTTTGCAACCATTGGTTCTGTTTCAAAATCCGGAGAACGGTCGGCGGTCAGATTGATCACGACCACCCTTGGAGACAGGCTTAAAATTGTCACAAAGGGTCGTGCCAGGGTGTTCAGTATTGCAATGAATGATTATGCCGCAGTTTTGGCAGCAGGGCACGCAGCGGATGGTGCCTATTGGCTGGACGATGCAACGGGCAACATGATTTCGAGTTCCTATTACATGGACAAGTATCCGGTTTGGGCAGAAGAATTCAATAAATTTAAGTTGGTCGATAAATATTTGGGAACCATCTGGAAGACATTGAATGAACAGATTACCTATTCAGAGAGTCTGGAGAGTGCGACACTCCATGAATCCGGTTTTTTTGGGAAATACAACAATTTTCCATACGATTTGAGCAAACTGAAGAAGGAGTCGGGCGAAAATTACGCCTTCCTGAAAAACACCCCATTTGCCAATACTTATTTGAAAGATTTCGCCTTGCAGTTGATTCCAAAAGAGCAATTGGGATATGATTTTGTTCCGGATCTGCTGACCCTGGTCTTCTCTTCAATGGACAAAGAAGGAAGCAATTTTGGACCCTATTCTGTGGAGATGGAGGATACCTACCTGCGTTTGGACAAGGATTTAGCTGCATTGATACGATACATCGAAAATGGCTATGGAACAGAAAATGTGTTATTTTTTCTTACTTCTACCTCCAGTACCTCTTACCATGCTGATTATCTGAAAGAAAAATTCAGACTAAATACAGGTATTTTTAACCCCGAAAGCTCTGTTTCGTTGTTGAAGTCATTTCTGAATATCAAATATGGTGAGGGTGACTGGGTAGAGAGATTCAGTAACCAACAATTGTACCTGAACCATGAACTCGTGGCGAAGAAAAAAGTTAATCTGAGGGAGATTCAGGCTGAATCCTCTATTTTTTTGAATCAGTTTGAAGGAGTTGCTTGTGCAAAGGCTGCTTACGAGATTGAGTCTGACAATTATCTCGGCGGGCCGCTCGTAGCCTTCCAAAATAATTTTAACATCAAGCGATCAGGGGACGTGTTGATCCGCTACCAGGAGGGATGGCTGCCGAAGGAGAAATTCAAGTCAATCGATTACACCGACAACGATCAGGTTCCTTTGGTGTGGTATGGCGCTGGGGTAAAGAAGGGTACATCCATCCGCCGGACGGATGCAACGGATGTGGTTCCAACCATTTGTGCACTCTTGGGCATAGTTCCTCCGGGAAGTAGTACCGGGAAGGTGATTGAAGAGGTTGCTTTAAAGCAGTGATTTTTTTTGTTTCTGCAGCAACTACTTACCAGAAAGGTGGAATTGAAAGTGATGGCCCTTTCTGGTGCATTAGAAGGTTCCTCCAAGTTTGTTTGGAATCGAAAGTTGGGTTTGGACCGTTTCAATTGCCGCCATGGTTGGGAGACCGGGATGAAAAACTGCTGGAATAGTTTTTAAATAAAAAAAACAAACATACCTCCAACAGCGAGGAAGGCTCCAATCACCTCTTTCCAGTTTAATTTTTCACCAAGGAAGGTTACCGAAGGCAACAATATAAAGACTGGGACTGTAGCAATCAGTGTCGAAGCCACACCCACCTTGGTATGTTGAAAAGCCAGTAAACTCAAGGATACACCCAAGAACGGGCCAAAGAAAGAGCCGATCAGAAGAGGTTTTATGGCCTTTTCATGCAGGATGGATCTCTTCACGTTCCTCCAGTTCTTTGTCAAACTTATGATTAAAATGAAACCTATAATCCCAGTAACAGTTCGAATTTGCGAAGAGGCAAACGGATCGTAACTGCCCATCCCCAACTTGGAAAATACTGCACCAATTCCTTGGCCTGCTGCCCCACCAAAGGCAAGTAAAAGCCCTTTGACCGGGTAATTTAATCCATGGGTCATCTTGTCATCCACCTCTTCACGTTTGAGGATAACAATGGCAATGCCCGACAATACCAGAACCATTCCCAACAAGTTGAGCCAGGTAAAACTTTCGTGAAGGATAATTACACCAAAAATAGTGGCGATAGGAGGTGCCAATGACATGATAAGCATGGAAACCTTTGCCGACTGGTAGGAATAAGAGGTGAAAAGAAAATAGTCGCCCAGGACAAACCCAATCAATCCGGAAACTGAAAGCCATTTCCACGCTTCAGGCGTTGCATCGGTAGGAAGCCAGAGTCCTCTCATTACCCTTGACCAAACCATGTACATGATCATGGCAAACAAAAGTCTGAAAAGGTTAACTGTCAGGGAACCGGCCCGACGGGTGGCAACAGAAAAGGTAAGCGCAGAGATGGTCCAGCAGATTGCGGTTAGAATACCGGTAATCTCACCGAGATGGCCTATTTGCATCAGTAGATTTATGAATAATGCAAAGGTAGTAAAGTCTCCCTGTTAATCTAAATCTGAAGATTTTATTCATTGAGTGATGTTCAAAAACTCAAAGTAAACATCAATGATTGTTCGAAAAAGGTCTCTGCGGAAAGGTTGGTGTCATGAACGATCCTATTGAGATATTCAATTCCTACCTTTTTGTAGAAGAGACCTGATCTGATTAAGAGGGTTCTTCTCATTTTGGTTAAACTGAAAAAATCATCTCTTACCAATGCAAGAGCTTTGGCTTGCAATTCAAAATCTACAGACTCTGATATTTGTGAATTTACTTTAAATTCGGCAATTCCGCTTAATCCCGACTCAAATCCGGTTTTACTGCCGGCTAAATTGTAGGCATTGTTGATTGTTTCCTGGAATGAGTATCCAATACCATAAGTGAAATCCCAGTTGGTTTTTTGATTCTTCTTGTGGGAGTAATTTCTTTGGCCAACAAAGATGGTCTGGTATAAAAATATTGGATCTAAAAAATAGATTGGTTTGGAATTTAAGAGTCCTTTCCCAATTGGAGTCTCCAAACAGCTTTCTATAAATAGTCGCAAAGGCGGGGTTTTAAGAATTGGGAAGGAGGGGGTAACCGACCAGATAAGCGAGTTTCCTATCGTTTTTGGATCGACCCCCTTTTCGAGCTGCTGTCCGTATTTCAGGAATAGGTTGGAGTTGAGCTGAAATCCAGGTCCGAAAAAATCAAAATTTGAATTGATGGTTCCGATCCACTGTAAATTTGTTGTGCGAATGCCATCTGATTTGCCGTCACTAAAAGTCATTCCAAGTTTAGGTTTGAAACTGAAAACAATTTTGATTTTTTCTGAAGCCGGTTTAATCGAATCATTTTGGCTTTTTTTGGAAGACTGACTAATTTCTGCCTTTAAATTTGACAAATACCCCCAACTAAAAACCACCAAAATAGTCAACAAGAATTTTTTCATCGTGTAGAATTTAAGTTTTATAAAGTTCAAAATCATTGGAGTTTTCTTGAACGAGACGAAATATTGGAACCTATCTTAAAGGTTTGTATTACAACTTAGGCGAACGTGTACGTTTGATTAAGAGCTGATATATTGTTACTTGTCAGATGGTAATTCTAGTGAATCAGGTAAATTTAAGCAAAATTCAATTAAATTATGAATTATTGAATTTATGTTTCAAGTTTTTTATAGAAGTTGGTGTTATTGTCAGAAATTTTGGTAAACTTTGTGTTAATCCTCACACAATAAAGTGAGTAGAGTATAAATTCTCTAACCCCTAAATTTTGGCTTATGAAAACATTCTTCCTTGTCATGTTGCTTTGGTTTGTCCAAATCCCGGAATCAAGCTATGCAACTGTCGATTGCAACAACATGCAGTCCATCTCCATGATTTGGAGTTGTCCCAACGGAGGCCAGGCATTTTTTTCGATCATTACCGATGGATGCCATGTCTTGATTCGATTCGACGGTTGTGATGGTAATTACACGGATTTTTATTACAGCCATTACAATCCCAAATTACCCCGAACCGGAAACCGGGTTGCGGATGATTTGTTCAATACGGTTTTAATGGATTTTGAGACGGTGGCTAAGAAATCCGAACGAACTGATTTTGATGTTAAAGATTTTCAAAAGAGTGCCATTTCCAAGATTAGGGAAAAAATCCTCGTCAAGAATGAAAAAGGGGAGATGGTGCCTGTAAAGGGAAATGTCCAAACCAATAGCGCCAATTCGAAGGAAATTGCTGATTTCAACGGACACGTCGAACAGAGTAGAAAAGAGGAGAAAAAGGATGTAAAAAAGGATGATAAATAAACTATTAGCAAAGGAGAAATACCATGAGACCAATTGTTAATTTGAAAATTGTGTTTTTTACTTTATTGATTTTAACAATCAATTTTAGTTTGTGTAAATCAGCGGGAAGAATTCCTCGAATAGGCTTGTTTGAAACAGGTCTGAATGTCGAGCGGGATATCTCTTTCTTTGGGTTGCCTTTACCAGGAGAGCCTATTCCCGGTGCTGAAATCTATGTGGAGCTTGAACCTGATGATCAACCTATCGCTCCTGGACCGGCCAATGAAGAAGGTGACGTAGTATTTAATATTACCGTTCCTCCTACCCCTCCGAATCCTCCTACCCCTGTTGTAACGCCCAAAGGTATTAAGATCTATATTTCTTTTCCAGCTGAGTCCTGGAAGTATCTTGCAGCGAAGAACAAGAGAACTGAAGTTTTCGGAACCTATACTTTTCAGCTGGATATTAAAATCGGCCGTGCCAAATACACGAAGGAATTTACCACCGTTATTAAGAGTGAGACAGATATAAAAGCGGCTGCCAGAAAAAAATCAGCGCCTCTCGAGCAACTGTTTACATCGGGTGAGATTCCAAAGAATGACTCCAGGAGTCCGATTAAGGTGCCCTGCAACATTAGATTACAATGTTCCAACATTAGATAGTAAAATAGTAGTTATCCAAATTTTTCAATCCTGTTCTTTTTATTTAGGAATGGATTTAAAGTCAGATCATGACAATCAGTTGCATCCCTCAGGTAAGGCAAGATTTTTATGCATTATTTGAGGGATGCTTTTTTACAACACAATTTGCATCGTCCCCACTATCCCGAATTTTGAGTTGGTATTGTCGGGTTGGTAATTCCTCCATACACCTGCGATCTTAAATACCTTGAGGATGTTCTCGATTCCTACCGAGAATTCGGTATAGGGCTTGTTTTGAAGACCTTTCATCCCGATAGGGAAGAGCATCGAGGTGTGTTTTGAGGTGTCATAGCTTCCGATCAAGGTGCGGACTCCCGCCAACTCCCGCCATTTCAGTCTTCTGAAGAGAGGAATTTTGTTGAGGAAATAGCCTTGAAAATGGTGTTCCACAAAGGCCGACAGGTAGGTGTCGCTCACGAATTCCTGCATGTTCATCATGTTAAAGGCATAGAAATCATAGGCATAAGTATCGTTTCCTTCGTGAATTTTCATGAGTGGAAAGGGTACATCACCCCATATTTTGCCGGCCTTTAAGGTGTAATAGGTATATCCAAAAGGGTTGAGCACCAATTTTTGGTTGATTCCTGCTTCCAGCTTGGTGTAATTGAATTCACCTCCAAGCAGGCCTTTGAACCCCATGGTTAAACCAAGATTAAAGATGGGCCTCGAATTCTCGAAACTCGATCGCTCAAATCCATCCTGAACATAGTATTCATTGGGTGCAAATCGGGTGTTGAGGCTTAGTTCACTTACATTTATGGATGGAATAAGATTTCCTGCCGGGGATTCGAATTTTACATAGGGGCCACTGAAATATTGGGCTTTGTTGAAGGTAAAACGGTTGGTGAGTCCAGCCAGCCACTCTTTTTGATAATTGATTTCCAGTCTGTTGACAAGGTTTAACTTGTTGTAGGGCATTTTGGTCAGGAGCGTATTCAAGATGTTGTCTATCATAAAGGCATTTTGACTCTTGCCGAAAATCTCGTAATCGTGCTTGTACTGGACCGACAGATAGTCGATGGGTTTCTTTGAAAAATAGTATTCGAATCCGCCACTGTATTTGAACTCCTGATCTTTTGAACCATAGGCGGCATAACCGTTGAGCCGAAGGTTGGGATTAAATTTCATGGTTGTTCTTGCCCCGAATTTAAACCTGTTCCCCTCCACCACGTTGTTGGAATAAAAGGAATAATACTGGCCAAGTTCAATCTTCCCCAGATCCCTATAGCCGTAATAAAACATATAAATGTATTCTGTAGTGGTTTTATAGAGTGGAACATGTTTGATCGAATCGACCATTTTGTAGATACCCAACTCCCTCTTTTGTAATTCTATAGGCCTCGATTTCTCCCAATAGCTTTCATCTTTGTGCATGGCGTCCTTTTGAACGGAGATGAGATCATTGGCTTGCAGTTTAACATTGGCTAGCTTTTCAAAGGTGAACTCTTCATAAAAATTTGTTTTTCTACCGATGACTCCTATCTTTTTTGACTTTGGGTTCTTTTGAATGTCAATGTCCAGGACGATTAACTCATTTTTTGGGGTCCATTTTGCATCTACCTTCGCGAACTCAACAGAATATTTAAAGTTGTTGATGAAATTGATGTTGGCCTTCTCCGACAATTGCATGTCAATCTTGGTGACTGCATAGCTTCCGGCTTCAACCCAAAATTGGCCTCTGAAAGTTGGACTCTGAAGGGTTCTAGGTTTGAAAGAGAGTTCGTAGTACTTTTTCCCTTCTTTAAAAGTACTGTCAAGCAAGTAGTATTTGTAAAACTGCAACCCCAGGGTATTTAGTGGCGAAACCAATCCGACATCGCTGATCATTAGATAATTGTCATAAGGACTGAGTCCTTCATACACCTTGCCGGTGAATTTTGAGATCATGTCGGAGGTCATTCCTGAAGCCTTGTTGGCGATGATGTCTTCACGGTCCTTCGGATTACCGTCTTCATGGTAATAGTTGGAGAATGTTTCCGAGAAAAAGACCGGGAGGAATGCTTTTCCCTCTGTTTTGAGTGAATCGATGTAGTCGAAAACAAAATCGAAAGAGCGCAGTAGTTTTTTAGTCCGTAGAGATTTGTCGATGTTCTTTAGGTCGACTTCGGTCTTGGAATACAGTTTGCTGTGCCAGGATGCGAAATTGGCAGGATTGTTCTCCTTCTTGTGCTCGATGATTTTTTTGAAAAGTGGAATCGCGGGATTCTCTCCGGGGCGAACAACCACTTCACCAGTCATGATAACATCTTCATCAAGAGTGATTTCCAGCTTTGAAGATTGTTTGAGTTTAACAGGAATCTCCTTCTTCTTGTAGCCAATGGAGGATATTTCAATGAAACTTGTCGGGGTAAGGGTGCTGAGGTTGAAATTGCCATTCAGGTCAGACATCGTTCCGATGTAAGTCCCTTTGAAGACAATCGTTGCATATGGGATCGGAATTCCTGTTTTTGATTCTGTAACCTTCCCTGCCAAAATCGTTTTTTGAGCGTTTGAAAATTGCAATAAAAGCAGTAAGGCAAAGAGTGTCAGATAGGTATATTTAATCATAATTTCAACTTCCGGTATATTTTTGTCGCCATTTCAAACGAAGTTTAAGCTTGAAAGTGGTATCGCTTCATTTTCGGCATAGTTACTGAAAAATGAATCAATGCCGATTTACTTTCAGTCAATATCCCATTTTGACATGCAAGTTTAACAATGGTTTAACAGAACCTTCTTTGCGGATCAGTTGAAACAACGCCTTTCAACTGCTTTAATTTCCGGAAAAAGGGCATTTGTTGAGTACCGAAATTGTATTGATCCCTGCACACTATTGCATTTAACGAACGAGATGGCTAAAAGTTTTAAGTACAAGAGGAAGTTATCCTTCTCTGATTCCAAAAAAATATTTCTTTTTTGAACTCAAGGGTTGGATGTTTTATTAATTTTATCAATTTTGAAACGAGATTCAGCCAATTTAATACTTATGATATGAGACTAATCATCCAGCCCGAGGCGAACCATGTTGCAATTTGGTCGGCCAACTACATAGCCCAAAAGATAGTGAATGCCAAACCAACCCCTGAAAACCCTTTTGTATTGGGTCTTCCAACAGGCAGTACACCACTTGGAGCGTATGTCGAATTGATAAAGCTTTACCAGGAAGGGAAGGTCAGTTTTAAAAATGTGATTACTTTTAACATGGATGAGTATGTTGGCATAGAGAAAAATCATCCCCAAAGCTACTACTCGTTTATGTGGAACAATTTTTTCAGCCACATCGATATCCTACCTGCCAATGTGAATTTACTCGATGGGAATGCGCCTGACTTGCGCCTGGAATGTGCCCGGTATGAGGCAAAAATCAAGTCGGTAGGCGGCATTGATCTCTTCCTGGGAGGTGTCGGCGCCGATGGACACATCGCCTTCAATGAACCTGGCTCAAGCCTTACTTCCAGAACCCGCGACAAAGCATTGAATGCTGACACCAAGATTGTCAACAGCCGCTTTTTTAACAATGATGTGAACCAGGTTCCTAAAATTGCGCTGACAGTCGGTGTAGGAACCATCATGGATGCCCTCGAAGTGCTTGTACTGGTGACAGGGCACAACAAAGCCCGCGCTTTGCACAAAGCGGTCGAAGGAGCTGTCAACCATATGTGGACCATTTCGGCATTGCAGTTGCACCCACACAGCATGATTGTATGTGACGAGGATGCCACGATCGAACTTAAGGTGGGTACCTACAAATATTTTAAGGAGATAGAGAAGGACAACCTGGAGCCTGAAACAGTCTGGCTGGCCAGGAAAAACACTTGCTGGTAGGAAGGGAAAGGGGGAAATGTTAAGAACGCTCTAATCAAGAGAGCAGCCTCATCTCCGAAAAATGAACTTAGGGGATATTCCCAGGAGGATTGTACTCACCTCCCCGTATTCCCTGCTTTCTTCCGAGAACGAATTTTTGGCTATTTCAGGCATGTTTGTGCGGACGGCTGCCAGGCTTTACACCCCCTCCCGGAGTTTCAACCTGGGCCATTCATGTTAAACCTTTCAGGGTTTCAACCCTACCAAGCCCGTTCTCATATCTCATAACTCATAACTCATAACTCATATCTCATAACTCACCGTTGCCCGAGCGTAGCGACCATCACGGCCTTGATGGTATGCATTCTGTTTTCGGCCTGGTCAAAGACGATGGAGGCATCGCTTTCGAACACCTCATCCGTTACTTCCATCGCTTCGATGCCGAACTTTTGATAAATCTCTTCGCCGGTCTTGGTCTCCCGGTTGTGGTAGGCTGGTAAGCAATGGAGAAATTTTACCTTTGGATTTCCTGTAAGTAGCATCGTCCGAGCATTCACCTGGTATGGCATCAGCAATTCGATCCGTTCCTGCCAGACTGCTGTCGGTTCGCCCATGGATACCCATACATCCGTATAAAGAAAATCACAACCCTTCACGGCTTCCTCCAGGTTCTCAGTGGTAGTTATCTTAGCTCCCGTCTGCTGGGCTATTGATTGGCAAGTTGCCTGAAGTTCTTCCGACGGTTGATATTTCAAAGGAGCAGCTGCCCTGAAGTCCATCCCCATTTTGGCTGCACCAACCATGAGTGAGTTGCCCATGTTGTTTCTGGCATCGCCGAGGTAGGCGAACTTTATTTCGGAGAGTGGCTTTTCTGAATGTTCGCGCATGGTCAGGAAATCTGCCAGAATCTGTGTCGGATGAAACTCATTGGTGAGGCCATTCCATACCGGCACACCGGCATATTTTGCGAGGGTCTCGACCAACTCCTGACCGAATCCCCTGTACTGGATTCCGTCGTACATTCTTCCCAGCACCCGAGCCGTATCTTTCATCGATTCCTTGGTCCCTATCTGAGAACCAGAAGGCCCAAGATAGGTCACATGGGCACCCTGGTCGTAGGCGGCAACTTCAAAGGCGCATCGGGTGCGTGTGGAGGTTTTTTCAAAGATCAGCGCAATATTTTTACCGGTAAGGACGGGCTCTTCTGTCCCCGATTTTTTGGCCCATTTTAGTTCGGCCGCCAAATTCAGCAGGAATTCTATTTCGGATGGTTGAAAATCGAGCAGTTTCAGAAAATTCTTGTGGTAGAGCAGATGTGGCATGGATAGATTTATTTCGATGGATATTTCATGGTAATTTTTGATCCGTATGATTTGTCCTCCAATTTGGAAGCCTCCGTAATGATGCTTTTTTCACCACCATTGCCCACAAAATTCATGGCTGCAATGATCTTGGGAGCCATGCTTCCTTCTGCGAAAGTACCCATTTCGAGGTATCTTTTGGTATCCTGATAGTCTAAAAATTCAAGCTTCTCCTGGGTGGGCAGCCCGAAATCCCTGTAAATGAAGGAGACATCTGTCAGGATGTAAAATTCGTCTGCGCCGACTCCGGAAGCAAGCAATGAAGAGGCAAGGTCTTTGTCAATCACTGCATCAGCCGTACGAAGATTGTTCTCTTCATCGTAGAAAACGGGGATGCCACCTCCACCGCAGGTAATGACGATGTGATTTTTCCTGGCCAATTCGCCGATCAGATTCAGGTTCAATATCTTGATGGGAGTCGGCGAGGGGACTACCCGCCTCCATCCTTCCCCATTTTTTTTGCTCTCCCCGAAGGTCCATCCTTTTTGGCCTTCCAATGCTTTGGCCTGCGCCAGGTTGTAGGTGGCACCTATTCGTTTGGTGGGATTCTTGAAAGCACTGTCGTCCGGATCTACCTCCACCATGCCCACCAAAGTCACGACATTGCGTTTAATCTCGTACTTGTTGAGGATATTTCTGAAGATTCTCTCGATCATGTAACCGATTCCGCCCTGCGAATCGGCCACACAAACATCCAAAGGCATCTGTGAGATTCCGTACAACTGCTCTCCAGCATCATTTCTCATCAGTATATTGCCTACCTGTGGACCGTTGCCATGCGTCACGATCAGATCGTAACCTTCCCTTACCAGGAAGAGCAAGTTCTCGATGGTCTCAGCCGTGTGTGATTCCTGTTCTTCGATGGTCCCTTTTTCGTTGTCGCGAAGTAGTGCGTTGCCACCAAGGGCAACGACGGCAAGTTTGTTCATTTTTTGTTTTCCCTCCTGAATCAGTTCAGACCGAAAGTAACGAGTGTTTTCGGAGCAACCTATGACAAATATCCATCAAAAACTACCTTCAACTTTCAACAATATTTTAAGCTGTTTGCCAGGTTCTGAATCAAGAAGTTCGAATCCTTTCTGGGCATCGACCAGATTCAGGATCGATGTTACCATGCTCTCCGGATGAATGGTGTTTTTGTCAAGGGCATCAATGGCTTTGGAAAATTCGCCATGACTGACGCGTGAGGAGACAATTTTTGCCTCTTTCCAGATAAGCTCTTTCATCAGGATATCGGCTGGATGGTCGCCGAGCCCAAGTACACAAACCGTTCCACCTCCCTTGATGGACTGGATGCAGCTCCTGACGGGGTTGTACCTGCCTTCTATTTTTACATCGTGGCCAACCGCTTCAAAGGCAACATCGACACCGCGTCCATTCGTGAAGGCTTTGACAAAGGCAACCGGATCCGTTTTGGTTGCATTGACGACAGTGAGCGCAGGGAAGGCAGAAAGCGCAAGAGCCAGTCTGTCATCAAGGATGTCGGCAAGGATAATTCTACCCCTGGTGATGGTGCTGGCGGCATGGAGAATAGCCTGTCCTACTTTCCCAGCACCCATGATCAGCACATCATCGTCGGGTCTAAGTCCGGCCCTGTAAGAGGCATGGAATCCGATCGAGAGTATTTCGATCAAAGCGGCAAATTCATCCGAAATGTGATCCGGTATTCTGAACACAGTATGCTCGGGTGCGGCCACATATTCGGCAAATCCCCCATTCATGTCGATCCCAATCAGTTTCAGGGAGGTGCAGGCAGGATAGTGGCCCACCAGACAGGCTGCGCACTTTCCGCACCAGAGAATGGGGTCGACAGTTACCTTGTCGCCCGGAGAGAATTTTGTCACCATTTTTCCTACCCTTTCCACTACTCCGGCAAATTCATGTCCGGGGATAAGCGGCAACTGTGTACGGGGATGAAACTCCCCCTTGAAAATATGCTGATCGGAGCCACAAATACTTGCATACCTGACTTTTATCAAAACATCTTGTTCTGTCATCGTGGGTTCTTCAACCTCTTGAAGGACGATTTTCCCATACTCGTTAATGATTGCTGCTTTCATCGTTTTTGCGGTTGTGTTGTTCAATTGGTTTTTAAATATTTATGGTAGAATGTGTCTGGTATCCGGGAGCGTGTATGATCTCCCCAATAGATTTTTACCTACAGCCAGCAAGTTCAGAACAAATCTCTCTTCGGTTCGGGTCCCATCTTGAATTCGAGCGTTCCACCCTCCATGATCTCATCGTGCGTGATGTAGCTGCGGCCCAGAATTTTGCCGTTCAGCTTAACCTCCTGAATGTATTTGTTGGCAACTGAAGCCATTGGTGCTTTCATGGTAAAAATTTTTTCTCTTGAGACCTCAATCCGGGCTTCCTGAACCAGTGGAGAGCCAAACTGGTACTTCAGTTCCGACGGATTGACTGGGTAAAAACCCATGGCACTGAAGATGTACCAGGCCGACATCTGTCCGCAGTCTTCGTTGCCACAAAGCCCATCTACCTTGCTGGAGTACATCTCTGTCTGAATCCTGCGGTTAAGTTCCTGTGCGCGCCAGGCCCTTCCGGCGTAATTGAAGAGGTAAGAGGTGTGGTGTCCGGGTTCGTTGCCGTGTGCATAGGCTCCAATTAATCCGGAGATGTCGGCAGAGGCTTTTTCCCCTTTCACCCCCTCTTCCACCTTGAACAACTGATCGAGCTTGTTGGCGAAGGCCTCCTTGCCGCCCAACAATGCGATCAGTCCCTCTACATTTTGAGGCACCAGCCACAAATATTGCCATCCGTTTCCTTCCGTGTAATCGCTGCCTTCGTGGTTCGAGAAGGCCGGATCAAATGGGGTCGTCCATTTTCCGTCGCTCTTTTTTCCACGCATGAACCCTGTCTCCTTGTCAAAATATTGTCTGAAGCTTTCAGAACGTTTGTAGAAATAGGCTGCATCTTCGCGCTTGCCTAACTTCAAGGCAACGGCAGCCAAGCACCAATCGTCGATGGCGACTTCCATCGATTTGGCCACCGACTGTGGAACCTTGTCGGCAGGCATGTATCCCATTTTGTCGTAAAGACCCATCCCATCGCTGTCGAAGAGGGAGGATGCCTTCATCGCCAGGTACGCCTCCTGCCTGTCGAAATCGCCGATTTCCTTGAGAATGGCCTCGGCGATGACGGGAATGGCATGGTTCCCAACCATGCAGAATGTCTCATTCCCTTCGAGTTCCCACACGGGCAGCAAACCGGTCTGTCGGTAGTGATCGAGCATCGTCTTCACCATGTCGTTTACCCGGGGCTGCTGGGTGAGCGTGAACAAAGGATGCAAAGCGCGATAGGTATCCCACAGCGAAAAGACCGTGTACCTTTTGTAGCCGATTGCTTTCTGAACAGGACCTTTCACTCCCTTGAAATCACCGTTTGCGTCGGAAAAGAGAGCCGGGGCGAGCATGGTGTGGTACAGGGCCGTGTAGAAGATCGTTTTTTGATTCTTATCGCTGGATTGAATCCTGATTTTAGACAACTCCTGCTCCCAGGCATCGGAGGCAGCTTTTTGTGTGGCCTCAAAATCCCAGCCGGGGAGCGACCCGTCGAGGTTGGCCAGGGCATTTTGAGCGCTTACGGAGGATATACCAACCTTGGCCAATACCTGTCTGCCTTTGAACCGGAAGATGGCAACTGCCGAATTTTTACCACCTACCGTGGAAATTGTTGATCTTGAGATAGGTTCTGAAAACCGGACGGCGAAGAAAACATGCTGGTCGGCGGCCCATCCATGCGACAGTCGCGATCCCGTCACCAACATGCTGTCAACCACCTCCAGGGAAGTCTGGTACGGCTTGTCCCAGTTGATGGCGAAGCCCAGGTTGACGATCAGGTTGCTTTGTCCCCCTTGCGGGAAGGTATATCTGTGTAGTCCCGCACGTTCAGTGACAGTAAATTCTGCTTTGATGCCGCTGTTTTTCAGGAAGACAGCGTAGTACCCCGGAAGTGCGGTCTCCCTGCTGTGGCTGAATTTGCCGGCATACCTTTCTACAAAATCTCCGTTTTTCTCACCCTCTTTCAAGGTGATTTGTGAAGCGAAAGGCATGAAAGAGAGGTCGGCCAGGTCACCGATACCGGTTCCGCTGAGGTGCGTATGGCTGAACCCGGCGATGGTACTGTCAGAATAGTGGTATCCCGAGCACCAGTCCCATCCCTGTTTTCCGTTGTCGGGACTCAATTGGATCTGACCAAACGGATAAGCCGCTCCGGGATAAGTATGACCGTGATCTGCAGTGCCTATCATCGGATCGACGAAGGAGGTTAACCTGATGGAGTCCGGTTTCTGACTGCAAAGGAGTGCGGCAGCGATGAAAAGTAAGACAAAAGATAGGATTTTCATAAAACAACAATTTGTTTTTTAATGGTTGTATGGAACTCCATGTTGCTGAAATTGGTATCATTCTCTCGGATGTTGTGAAACGACATGTTCGTTTCATTTCTGATTGATTTCCGGGATCGGTGGTAGTTTTTCGTAAAGATAGAGAATCGGGTCGTTGAAAAAAAGGATAGAAATGATTTATCTTAACCTGAATTTACGAGCCATTGACGGGGTGACTCCAAGTCACCCCGTCAATTACAGAATCACAGGCACGACGCTTGTGGTGATCTGCCTTCAAATTGTATCTTTGACTTACGGATAAACAACCAGCTGTTCAGCCTTAAAACGCAGGTGAGCCGGGTTCCCAAAGTCAAGGGTACGTTTTATCATGGTAATCAAATATCAATTGTTGACTGCAGCAGGCTGCGGACCCGCATCCGCCGGCCGCAACTTGATCAGCCCATTGTACTGATCGATCTGCGCATTCAGCTCCCTGATCAATTTCTCAGTGGTTTCGCTCGGATGGAGCACCGAATTGGCATCTACAAACTTTCTGAGTTCATAAAAAGCAACCATGGTCTCCTTCCGTTTTGATTTTAAGGTATCGGGGTTGGCAGCACCATACTCCTGGGTAGTCTGGCTGGCCCTTTCAAGTTGGAAGAGCCCCGCCGTTTCATCTAACTTAACTTTAAAAGCCGAGTGTTGCGTCGCGATATTCAGGACAACAGGATCGTTTGCAGGTACCAAGCCAGCTAACAAAGCTCCAAATTGCTGAAACTCCGAATTGCGAAGTTTGGACAGATCAATAGTTGTAACCATACGAATTAAATTTAAACTGTGAATAAAAAGAGACCTATCAATTTGTTTTGATTTAATCCTAAATTTGGCTTTTCAAAATATTCAGCCAATGGCTCAGCAAAAGAGTGACAATCAACAAAAAACTGCTTCGAATGGTGTCAAAAGTGCAGGAAGACGCTCTAAATATACCCGTTGGGAGAAGATAAAGGGAGGAGTGGCTTCGTTGCTTGCGTTTTTCACAGCCTATTTGTTTATTGCTTTTATCTCCTTTCTCCTGCAAGATGGTGTTGATGTGAGTCATCTGGATGTGCCCCTTCGCGAGTTGATTACCAATCCTGCCATAAAAATCGAAAATTCAGGCGGAAAATTTGGCGCCATCCTTGCCAATTTGTTTATCAACAAGGGGTTTGGTTTTGCCTCTTTCATCCTGCTCTATCTTTTCATCATCCTTGCCCTGAGCATGGTCCCGTTGCGGAAAGTCTCACTCAGGAAGAATTTTGGATACGGACTATTTCTGATTGTTTGGGTTTCAGTGACACTGGCTTTTCTGCTCTCAGGATTTTACAAGAATTCTCCCATACTTCCTGGCGGAGCCTATGGCTTCCTGATGTCACAGCACCTGATCACAGGTATCGGAAAATTGGGCACTTTTTTTCTGTTGTTTGGCACCATGCTGGTGGTAGTCATCCTTGCCGTCGAAGATGCGTGGGGCACCATCCTCGCACTGTTGTCCTACCGCCGTCCCCCTAAAAAAAGAGAGCTGGAATTGACTACTGCCGAATTGACGGCTGTTCCCCAACCTATCAAGGCCATGGAGAAAGACAGGTCGTTCTCGAAGGTAGCCGACGATGACGAGGTGAAAATTGTCTATGCCGAACCCGACGAGGATGCCATTGAACTCGAAATGGGAGAGATCTTTGTGGAGGAGGAACCCTACCAAATACCTCCGAAAGAGGAGCTTGTTCCGGTGCCTTTGCGCAGAATTGAAGAACCCGAGGACGATATGGAGTTGGAAGAGTCTGATTATGATCCTACACTCGATCTTTCGAGGTATGTGTTTCCAGGGATCGATCTTTTGGAAGAACGGGCTACGGGGAATCCGCAGGTGACCAATGACGAGTTGATGGCCAACAAAAACAAGATCCTGCAGACACTCAAAAACTACAGCATCGAAATAGAAAAAATCAGGGCCACTACAGGGCCAACAGTTACGCTCTACGAAATAGTACCCGCACCGGGTGTCAGAATATCAAAAATCAAGAACCTCGAGGATGACATTGCGCTGAGTCTTTCTGCTTTGGGAATCCGGATTATTGCCCCGATGCCGGGCAAGGGAACCGTGGGAATTGAGGTCCCCAACAACAAGCCCGAAGTGGTATCCATGCGATCGCTGATCGCATCAAAAATATTCCAGGAATCTGACTACGAACTGCCGCTTGCATTGGGAAAAACCATTTCGAACGAGACTTTTGTGGTCGACCTGACCAAGATGCCCCATATTCTGGTAGCCGGAGCCACGGGTCAAGGGAAATCAGTGGGTTTGAATGCCATCATCTCTTCGCTGCTCTACAAAAAGCATCCCTCTCAGCTCAAATTTGTCTTTATTGACCCCAAAAAGGTTGAGTTAAATCTTTACGCGGTAATCGAAAAACACTTCCTGGCCAAGATGGAGGGAATGGAAGATGCCATCATCACGGATGTGCAACAGGTCAAAGACACCCTCAATTCGCTGATCATCGAGATGGAGCGCAGGTACGACCTGCTCAAGGCAGCGCAGACAAGAAATGTGAAAGAGTACAATGTGAAATTTATCGCCAGGCGCCTGAACCCCAACAAGGGACATCGTTATCTTCCGTACATCGTGGTCGTTGTCGATGAGTTTGCCGACCTGATCATGACGGCGGGCAAGGAGATCGAACTGCCGATTGCCCGCATTGCCCAATTGGCCCGGGCCGTTGGCATCCACATGATCATCGCCACCCAGCGACCCTCCATCAACATCATCACAGGTGTAATCAAGGCCAATTTTCCTACCAGGATCGCCTTCAAGGTTGCTTCGATGGTCGACTCACGGACCATCCTCGATACACCAGGCGCCAACCAGCTGATAGGAAGAGGCGACATGCTGGTCTCCATTGGGAATGTCCTTACCCGCATTCAGTGTGCCTTCGTAGATACGCCGGAAGTAGAAGCCATCGCGAATTTCATAGGCAAACAACCGGGATATCCTACTGTTTTCGCACTGCCGGAATACCGCAGCGACAGCACAGACAGTTCAGACGACATCGACCTTAAAAACAGGGATGAACTCTTCGATGACGCAGCACGCATCGTCGTTTTAAACCAAACAGGATCTACTTCGTCTATCCAGAGGAAGTTCTCCATCGGGTACAACCGGGCCGGCAGAATCATGGACCAGCTGGAAGCAGCCGGAATTGTCGGGGTCAACGCGGGAAGCAAAGCAAGGGAAGTCTTGGTACAGGACGAAAATAGTTTGGAACAGATTTTGCGGAAGCTACCACAATAAAAGGCAAAAGTAAAGAACGCTCCAATCGAAATTTTCTGGTAACCTGAAACTTGTAAGCCAAAGCCAAAGATTTTAAATTTAATGGAATAAGTAATAAATAAGAAGAATGAAAAAACTCGCATTTGCAATGGTTTTGTTACTGATGGCTACAGGGTTGACGGCCCAACAGGATCCCAAGGCCAAGGAAATTCTCGATAAACTCTCCCAGACAACGAAGAGTTACAAGACCATCCAGATAAATTTTTCTTTTACCCTGGAGAACAAGAAGAACAATGTGGCCCAAACCAATGAGGGCGACTTGTCGATGAAGGGAAAGAGCTACAGGTTGGACATGCCTGTTTTCAGTACGCAAGTTTTTTGTGATGGAACCACTACCTGGAGCTACCTGACCGAAGCCAAGGAGTGCAACATCTCCGGTGTGCAGGGTGATAAGGAGGGGGGGCTGAGCCCGGCCAACATCTTTACCATTTACGAAAAAGGATTTAATTTTTCATACATTGCAGAAGAGAACCTGACTGGGAAGATGGTTCAGGTGATCGATCTTTTTCCAACAGATAAATCCAGGGAGTTTGTGAAAGTGAGGCTCTACATTGACAAGCTTAAATCGCAGATAGCAAAAGCCCAGACCTTCAACAAAGATGGGAACACCTACACCCTTGAGTTGAAATCAATGAAGACGAATGTTGACCTAAGGGACGACTATTTTAAGTTCGACAAGTCAAAATTTCCCGGTGTGGAGATGAACGACATGCGTTAGTCAGGCTGGGCCTCGGGATACAAGCGTTAAAAAATGGATGGTAAAGCCTCTGTTTTTTAACGCTTTGATTTCATCTCTTTCTGGTGCATCATCTGTTGTACAGAGGCAATTTCTATGAACGAGGTTCCTCCACCTACCCCGAAATTTCCACCTACGTAGACGACAGTCTCAGCGGCAGTGATGCAGCCCCTTTCGACAAGGTCGATCAGGGAGGTTTCAACCAGTTTGTATTTGTTCTTTTTGACCGTAATCTCACTCGCAAAGACACCGTACGAGAGGGCGAGCTCCCTTTTTACTTTCCCTGTATGGCATTTGGCATACACAGGCCGGGGACTCCTGAAGGCCGAAATGTACCTTGCAATCTTTCCTGTCAATGTGTCGGTAATGATGGCTGCGACTTTCAGTTCGTTCGCCGACATCACCGCAGCTTCGGCCAGGAAGGCAGAAACTTCGTTCTCGAGACGCGGTACCGGCAAATCGTTTCTTTTGTCTTTGCTCGATTCGACCTCCAGGGCAACCCGCGACATCAGTTGAACTGCCTCCACCGGATACTGGCCATAAGCGGTCTCACCGGAGAGCATGATGGCATCAGTCCTGTCGTAGATGGCCGTTGCCACATCACTGACCTCTGCGCGGGTGGGCCTTGGATTGCTGATCATGGAATGAAGCATCTGGGTGGCAATGATGACAGGCTTCTTCCGCTCAACACATTTCCTGATCAGCCGGCGTTGGATCGCCGGTATCTTTTCGGCTGCAATTTCAATACCCAAATCACCACGGGCTACCATGATCCCATAGGCGTGATCGAGAATTTCATCCACATTTTTCACCCCGTCGGTATTTTCTATCTTGGCTATAATCTTGATCTTACTGTTCTCTTCGTTCAAAATCTGCTGCACTGCAATCACATCCTCCTTGTTTCTAACGAAAGAGTGGGCAATGAAATCGAGGTCATTTGCAGCGGCCCAACGGATAAATTGACGGTCTTTGTCTGTCAGGGAGGGGAGGTTCAATGAAATTCCAGGCACGTTGATGCTCTTCCTGTTTTTGATGAAGCCATCGTTGCCAATCACGGCGATTAGTTGCTCTTCCTGCTTTCCAACGATGGTGAGTTCAAGTTCGCCATCGTCGATAAGTACCGAACTTCCTACCGGGATATCTCTTGCAAAATTTGGGTAGTCAACTACCAGCATTCCTTCGGTGGAAGGGCCTTCTATTCCTGTGATGATCAATCGGTCACCCTTTGTTATTTTTATGGGATCGGCAATGTTTTTGGTTCTGATTTCAGGGCCCTTGGTATCTACCAGGATGGCAAGACTGTCGCTGACCAATCTCACATTGTTGATGATTTGGATGGCCGATTCAGTTGTCTGGTGTGCCGTGTTGATCCTAACTACATTCATTCCTGCCTCCATCAGGGAACGGATAAAATCAGTATCGCATTTTTTGTCAGAAATGGTAGCAACTATTTTGGTATGTTTTGATCGTTTCATGGAAATAGGTTTATTTATTAGCAGCGACAGAAGAAAAAAGTGAAGATAAAATATCAGGTCAAACCCAGATCAGGTTTTAAAAAGCTTTCGATGCCCAGTCGGTAAGAGTCGAGTGAGAATCCCATGATGCTTCCCTTGCACACCGGTCCGATAACCGATTCGTGCCGGAAGGATTCTCTTGTGAGAATGTTGGAGATATGAACCTCGACCACCTGTGTTGTAATGGCAGAGATGGCATCCCGGATGGCAATGGAGGTATGGGTGTAGGCACCTGCATTCAGGACAATCCCATCTGCCGAAAAACCAACTGACTGGAGATAAGAGACAAGCTCACCCTCTACGTTGGATTGAAAATAATCAAATTCAATTTGAGGAAAGAAAGGTTTGATTTTTTCGAGCCACTCCTCAAAGGAGCTGTTGCCATAGATACCCTTTTCGCGTTTGCCCAGCAAATTGAGATTTGGTCCGTTGACAATACTGATTCTCATGCGTATATTATTTGTTATGTATGTGGTTCTTCATGTATCCCGGTTACGGTGAAAGATTCACCTAAATCCGCAAAAATTTCTGGGTGATTTCCAGGTTTTGATCCGTTGTAAAAACCTGTTAAAAAGCCACATGACTTTCGAAGAAGCATTTTTCACAGGATTCTTATTATCAGTACAATATTAAATATTAAATGGCTAAAAATTAAGTATGGTACAATTATTCTATAACTTTAGGCACCATTCGCAAACAAAATTGTATTTTATTTGTTTCAATCATAAAAGTACAACATGAATTGGGCAGAAAGTAAAAAAGGATATGAGACCTATTTGAGATTGGAGAAATCACTCTCTCAGAATTCGGTAAGCGCATATGTCAACGACATCAACAAATTGATCTCCTTTGTCGAAGAATCTTATCCGTCGGTCCAACCAGAGAAAATAAAATTGATTCATCTCAGGAAGTTTGTGGAGAGCATGAATGAAAAGGGAATCAGTCCGAGAACCCAGGCCAGAACCATCTCAGGTGTGAAGTCATTTTACAAATTTCTATTGATAGAAGAGGAGGTTGAGAATGATCCGACCACGCTGCTTGAATCTCCGAAGGTTGGCCGGAAGTTGCCGGATGTGCTCAGCAATGATGAGATCAACAACCTCATTGAATCGGTGGATATGGCAAAACCTGAAGGACTTCGCAACAAGGCCATTTTGGAGACTCTTTACAGTTGTGGGCTTCGGGTATCTGAGTTGGTTAATTTACGGCTCTCCAACCTTCATTTTGAACAGGAATTCCTTAAAATTTCGGGAAAAGGAGAGAAGGAGCGGTTGGTCCCGATCAGCAAGCGGGCCATGGATGAGATAAAGAAGTACATGGTAGGTTACCGTCGCAAGATAAAAGTTGACAAATCGAGTGAGAATATTCTCTTTCTCAACCGCCGGGGGAGGAAGTTGAGCAGGGTGATGATATTCACCATCATTAAAAATTTAGCATTGAAAATAAGGCTTGAAAAAAGCATCAGTCCACACACATTCAGGCACTCTTTTGCCACGGCCCTCGTTCAGGGAGGCGCTGATTTACGCGCTGTTCAGGAGATGTTGGGCCATGAATCCATTCTTACCACAGAAATTTACACCCATTTGGACAAGGAATTTCTGAAGGAGACAGTTAACAAATACCACCCAAGAGCTTAGTTAGTTTGTTCATAGTTTAGGTTAGATTTAGGTTAGTTTTGGTGAACGGGGCGTCGGTTTTGCTGACGCCCTTTTCTATGCCCGGCCGACTTAAAAACATTAATTCATCGTTAAGTTTTGATGGCTTGACAGAGGTTCAGAAACTCCTTCGTTAATTTTAAATAACTTTGCAATCAAGTTCATTATAAATTAATTAATCTTCACATCCGTGGATCAGCAAGCAACAACTTTGAACGATGTAATTTTAAAGAACAATCCATCTGTTTTTGAGTTACTATCCGATAGGGGGAAAAACATATTTTTTCCAAAATTGGGAATATTGGCGCAATCGGCTCAGGCGAAGGGCAAGGAGATCAATGCCACCATTGGAGAAGCTGTTGAAGACAACGGGCACCCCATGCACCTTGCCGAATTCGACCAGCTCATCAACCTGCCGGATGCCTCAGTTTTTCCGTATGCACCCAGTTTTGGGAAACCTGATTTGAGGAACAGCTGGAAATCGTTTATTTACAAGAAGAATCCATCGCTTGGCGAGGTGGCGATAAGTCTGCCGATCGCGACAAACGGGATCACCCATGGGATCAGTATATCGGCTTACCTGTTTGTGAACGAAGGGGATACTGTCCTTGTGCCGGATCTGTACTGGGAAAATTATTCGCTGATCTTTGAGAACAACTATTTGGGAAGGATCGAAAATTTCCCGACTTTCCACGAGGGTGGTTTTAACCACAAGGCGCTTGAAGAAAAGATGGAAGCCTCTTCCGGGAAGATCATCCTGGTACTGAATTTCCCCAACAATCCTTCCGGATATACCCCCCTTAACAGTGAAATCGATACCATTGTCGAACTGATAAAGACCCAGGCAGACCAAGGAAAAAAATTGGTGGTACTCATTGACGATGCCTATTTTGGTTTGGTCTATGAAAAAAATGTATTCACAGAGTCCATCTTTACCAGGTTGGCGACGTTGAGTGAAAACGTCCTTGCCGTGAAACTGGATGGAGCCACCAAGGAGGATTACGTTTGGGGCTTCAGGGTTGGTTTTATCACTTTTGGGGTGAAGAACGGAAATGCAGCGGTTTATGAAGCTCTGGAGAATAAAACAGCAGGTGCAGTTCGGGGAAATATTTCTAACATCAGCCACCTTTCCCAATCCCTGTTGCAGAAGGTTTATGCTTCTGAAAATTACGACAGGAGCAAAGAGGAAAAATTTAACATCCTGCATGCAAGGTATGAGTGCATCAAAAAGGTATTGGAAAATCCAAAATACAACCGGTATTTCTCGGCTCTTCCCTTTAATTCAGGCTATTTCATGTGCATTGAAATGAAGGATGGGTTAGTTGCAGAGGAGATCAGAAAGATCCTGTTGGAGAAATACAGCACTGGCGTTATTGTCTTTGGAAACCTCATAAGAATTGCGTTCTCAGCAGTTCCTGAGTCGAAGATTGCACAGTTGGTGGAGAACATTCATGCTGCCTGCCAGGATTATTTGGGACAATAAAAATTTTCAGAATAGCTGAAATCCATAGATAAAACAGATTCAAAATTAAATTCAGATTCATGACAAACAATCAAAAATTAATCAGTTGGGTAAAGGAATGGGCGGAACTTTGTCAGCCCGATAAGGTGTATTGGTGTGATGGTTCGGAGGAAGAGAACGATCGCCTGATGGCCGAAATGGTCGCATCTGGCATGGCTGTTAAATTAGACGAAGCAAAGCGTCCAAATAGCTATTACTTTCAATCCGATCCGAGTGATGTAGCCCGTGTAGAAAACAGAACATATATTTGCTCCGAAAAACAGGAAGATGCCGGTCCAACAAACAACTGGGCTGCACCAGCCGAGATGAAAGCAACCCTGAAAGTACTCCTCAATGGTGCCATGAAAGGTCGTACCATGTATGTGATTCCATTCAGCATGGGTCCTTTGGGATCTGATATTGCGCACATTGGGATTGAAATTACCGATTCCCCTTATGTGGTAGTTAACATGAAAGTAATGACCCGCATGGGAAAAGCAGTTTTGGATGTTCTTGGCGATGGTGATTTCGTCCCTTGCGTCCATTCTGTTGGCGCACCACTTGAGCCTGGACAAAAAGATGCCAAATGGCCATGTGCCCCAATTGATAAAAAATACATTACCCATTTCCCCGAAACCAAAGAGATTATTGCTTATGGAAGCGGTTACGGTGGCAATGCATTGCTAGGCAAGAAATGTTTTGCTTTGCGCATTGCCTCTGCAATGGCCAAGGAGCAAGGATGGCTGGCCGAGCACATGCTGATCATGGGCATTACCAGTCCCCAGGGTGTAAAAAAATACATCGCTGCAGCTTTCCCGAGCGCATGTGGTAAAACGAACCTCGCCATGCTCATTCCAACTATTCCGGGATGGAAGGTGGAGACGGTTGGTGATGACATCGCCTGGATGAAATTTGGCAAAGACGGTCAGTTGTATGCCATCAATCCCGAAGCAGGTTTCTTTGGTGTTGCTCCAGGCACTTCCATCGATACCAACCCGAACGCAATGTTGTCTGCCGCATCAGGTACAATTTTCACCAACACAGGTTTGACACCCGATGGCGACATCTGGTGGGAAGGTATCGGCTCTGAATGTCCTGCCGGAACCATCACCTGGACCAACGAGGTATATGACAAGTCATCCGGAAAACCAGCGGCACATCCGAATGCACGTTTCACAGCACCTGCCTTCCAGTGCCCATGTATCGACCCTGCCTGGGAAGATCCAAACGGAGTTCCGATTTCAGCGATTCTTTTCGGGGGACGTCGTCCCAGCACAGTTCCGCTCGTTTACCAGGCCATGAACTGGTCACATGGAACCTTCATGGGTTCAGTCGTAGGTTCAGAAGTTACAGCTGCTGCCATCGGTCTGAAAGCAGGTGTCCGGAGAGATCCTTTCGCAATGCTTCCTTTTATTGGCTACCACATGGCAGACTATTTTGGGCATTGGTTGACAATCGGTAAAAATGCACCTGTCCCTGAGGCGCTGCCTAAAATATTCAATGTAAACTGGTTCCGCAAAGACGAAAATGGCAAATGGCTCTGGCCCGGATATGGCGACAACATGCGCGTTCTGGCCTGGATCTTCGGTAGATGCGAAGGTACTGCTGCGGCTACCGAAACAGCTATCGGATTTGTTCCGACTGTTGATGGCATTGACATCAGCGGACTGGATGTTACCAAAGAAGATATCGCTGAACTTGTCAAAGTGGACAAAACACTTTGGAAAGAGGAACTTGAGTTGATCAAGGAACAACAGGCTTCACTTGGTGACAGATATCCTGTTGAATTGAAGTTACAGGTGGAACAACTGGAAGCCAGATTGGGATAGTATCTGGTAACTATATATTTGAAACGCCTCAGTGATGGGGCGTTTTTTTTATTTTAACTCAAACCATTTCTGAACAATGCTGGTTTTGTCTTCTTCTTCCGAAAGGTGCCTGAACTCATTGGTCTTGTTGTTGTAGAGATAGTCATTTCTCCAGGTTTCGTGGTTGAGCTGCACCATTCTGACGGCATCCAAAATGTAATGGAGTTCAGCGTTTGTCATGGTTGGATGAAGTGAAAGTCTGATCCATCCGGGTTTCTGAGATAGGTCCCCAAAATTAATAAGTTCGGTGATTTGTCTGGATTGATCGTGCGAGACATTCAGCAAGAAATGGCCGTAAGTGCCCGCGCAGGCACATCCGCCACGGACTTGAACGCCAAATTGATCATTCAGCAACTTGACCACCAGATTGAAGTGAACATTTTCCAGATAGAAGGAGACAATTCCCAGCCGTTGTTGGATGTTGTCTGCAAGAATGTGCAGTTGTGGAATTTTTGGCATCTCTTCAAACACAATCTTCACAAGCTCCTCCTCCCTGATTCTCATCTGTTCGACACCCATCTGCTCCTTCAATTTGATGCAGAGTGCGGCTTTTATTGTTTGAAGAAAGCCCGGGGTACCGCCATCTTCGCGGGTTTCAATGTCATCTACATACTTAAATTCACCCCAGGGGTTGGTCCAGTCGACAGTACCACCACCCGGATTGTCGGGTACACGACAGGTATATATGGCTGAATTGAATACCATGACCCCAGAACTCCCGGGACCACCAAGAAATTTATGGGGCGAAAAGAACACTGCATCCAGTGCCTCCATTGGATCATCCGGGTGCATGTCCATTTTGACATAAGGAGCAGAGGCGGCAAAATCGACGAAACAGAGACCGCCATGTTCGTGCATGATCCTGGCCAACAAATGATAGGGAGTCGAGATTCCTGTCACGTTTGAACAAGCCGTGAAGGATCCAATCTTCATCTTTCGTGCCCCATAATTTTTAAGCTCCATCCGCAATTGGTCCGGATCGACGAGTAAATCCTTGTCTGGGGTCAGTTGAACAACATCTGCGATGGTCTCCAGCCACGAGGTATGGTTGGAGTGGTGTTCCATGTGTGTAATGAATACGACTGGTCTGTCTTCGGGTCCTAGTTTGTTCTGGTCATCGAACTTAGCCATTGACCTGAATCCAAGGATTCTCTGCAACTTGTTGATGACCGTGGTCATCCCTGATCCTGCATTGATGATGACATCATTGGGAGCTGCATGCACATGTTCCTTGATGATGCGTTGGGAATAATGATAGGCTTTTGTCATCAGTGTCCCGGTTTCACTGGCTTCAGTATGGGTATTCCCGACAAACGGGCCGAACAGGTTGGTGAGACTTTCTTCAATTGGGCGGTAAAGCCTTCCACTGGCAATCCAATCTCCGTAGATGATTTTCTTTGTCCCATAAGGCGAATCAAAGGTTTGCCCGATTCCGACGATGTTCTCTCTGAATTTATTGAAATATGTTTCCATGCGGGCGGTTGTCAAGTAATCAAAATATTGTGCAAAATTAACTCATTCGATCGAAACGCACCTGATAGAAATCAGAAATAAGTGCCAAATTTTGCGGATATGCTGCGGTATATTTCCAAAGTGCAATAATTCAAAATTTGTATCTTTGAAACATGACAAACAACGATATTTTAAAGAAGCTAAGGGTGGCGCTCCAACTGAAGGACGACGACATCGTAAAAATTCTGGCACTTGTCGGTTTCAATACAACCACCACAGAATTGGGTGCTGTCTTTCGCAAAGAAGATCATCCCAATTACAAGGAATGCGGCGATCAGCTGCTGCGTAATTTTCTGAATGGACTCATCATTCACCTCCGGGGACCAATGGAGAAACCGCCTGTAGCAATGCCGGAAGTGCCGAAAAAATTAATCATTCGTAAGGCGAAAGGTTAAAGGAAAAGGGGAAAATTGAAATGCAAAAAATGGATCAGTCAAATCCTATCGTGAAAGGTGATCCGAAGGTGGTAAGAGCCTGGGTCATGTATGATTGGGCCAATTCGGTTTATCAGCTTACCATCTCCTCCACCATCTTTCCCATCTATTACAACACGGTGACAAGGCACGGAGACGATTTCATGGTCTCCTTTTTTGGTTGGAAAATAGTCAATACTGTCCTCTATTCATGGGCCATCGCGGTAGCTTACCTGGTAGTTGCCGTGGGCTCTCCGCTTTTTTCTTCCATCGCTGATTATACCGGTCGAAGGAAAGGTTTTATGCGTGCCTTTACCTGGATCGGAGCCATCTCCTGCGGTGCCTTGTACTTCTTTGATCCGCAACATATAGAGCTGGGCATCATCGCTTTTACCCTGGGAACCATTGGCTACGGGGGAAGTATAGTCTTTTACAACTCGTTTCTGCCGGTGATTGCAGAGCCAGTGGATCAGGACCGGATCAGTGCACGAGGTTATTCGATGGGCTACCTTGGGGGTGTGGTGCTTTTACTTTTTAACCTCTGGATGATCATGATGCCTGAATTTTTTGGCATTTCGAGGGACTCTTCGTTGCCGGCCAGAATCTCTTTCGTGACGGTATGTCTCTGGTGGATTGGATTTTCGACCAACACCTTCAGGCGACTGCCAAAATACATTTACAGCAAACGGCTGCACCGCGAAAATGTATTCAGCAATGGGTACAAAGAACTTGGAATTGTATTTGCACAGGTTCGCCAATCTTACCAGTTGGGTGTTTACCTGCTTGGTTTCTTTTTTATCATGATGGGAATTCTGACCACCATGTTTATGGCAGCGACGTTTGGAGAGAAAGAGCTGGGATTGAAAGAGGGAGTCTTGATTCCTACCATATTGGTCATTCAGTTGGTCGCCATGTTTGGAGCCTGGTTTTTCGCCAGGCTCTCGGGCAGGATTGGAAATTTGAAAGCTTTGATCCTATCCGTGCTTATTTGGATCGTGGTTTGCATCTATGCGTTCACTATCAAGCAAGCAGCCGGCTTTGTCGTGGCAGCTTTTGTGATCGGAATCGTGATGGGCGGTTCTCAGTCGCTCGCCAGGTCCACCTATTCGAAGATGCTTCCTGAGACCACCGACCACACCTCATTTTTCAGCTTCTACGACGTGACTGAAAAGCTGGCCACAGTTGCCGGCACCTTCAGCTTTGGCATTATCGAAGCCATTACAGGAAGCATGCGCTACTCCGTGCTGGCAATTACGATCTTCTTTGGGATTGGACTGGTTTTTTTGATGCTGCTGTTGGAGAAGCGAAAGCAAGGCTAAAGGAGGGTAGGTAATGGCTTAAATATTCCAAATGTATTGCATAATGAGATAGTTAAAAAAAGTTGCAACTTCTTTGAATCGAAGGTAGTCTGGTAATAATTCCAATATAAGCGAAATTAAGCCTTTGCTTCTTCGAATTTTCGTATTTTTGAGCCGATAATTAAATCCGTCTTTATGAAACCAAAAATAGCAGCCCAATCGGGAACCTTTGAATCGAGCGATGTGATCGTTCTGATTGAGCCATTGCCCAAGGGGTCGGGTAGAAAAATAGAAATCTCTTCTACCGTGATGCAACAGTATGGTGAAAGCTTTAAAAAAATCGTCGATGAGATGCTTGATTTCTATGAAATGACTGATATCCATCTCATTGCCAAAGATAAGGGTGCATTGGAGCCGACCATTAAAGCCCGACTTGAGACGGCGATCAAACGCTCGCTTGGGCAGCAAGAAGGAACCATTCAATAATATCTCCTGAATGAAAAATGTTAAGAACAGAAGAACCATGCTCTACATTCCGGGGAACAACCCGGCCATGATTCAGCAGGGTGGAATATATGGTGCCGACAGCATTCTCCTTGACCTGGAGGATGCAGTAGCGCTCAACCAGAAAGACGCGGCCCGGACACTCGTCAGGAACATGATCAGAGTAACCGATTTTTATGATGCCGAAGTTTGTGTCAGAATCAATCACCTGAGTACACCCTTTGGGCTGGCCGACCTCGAAGAGATTGTTCCGTTGCAGCCTTCTGCCATCCGCTATCCAAAGACTGAGTCGCCTGAGGAGGTGGTAGAGCTTCTGAAAATCATAGAGGCCATCGAAGACAAACACAGGCTTCCGCACAACAGGATGACGCTTCATGCGATGATAGAGACCGCCATGGGGGTGCAAAATGTTTTCAACATTGCCAGTAAATTTAGTCGCATCGATGCCATCACCATCGGAGGGCAAGACCTGACAGCCGATATGAACATTATTTACACACCCGATGGAGCAGGTATCGATTTTGCCAGGAAACGAATTGTCATGGCTGCAAAAGCGAGTCACATCGATGTGATTGACACTGTCTTTCCAGATGTGAACGACGAAGAAGGGTTGAGGAGAGAGACAGAATATGCCAGAAAGATTGGTTTTACAGGCAAGGCAATTATTAACCCGCGTCAGATTGATGTTGTCCACGAAGTGTTTACACCTACCGAGGAGGAGGTCAGGAAAGCTTACCACATAGTGAAGGAGTTTAAAGCAAACAGTGCCGCAGGAATCGGAGTTTTTGCCATCGATGGGAAAATGGTGGATGCGCCGATTGTAGCCAGGGCCGAATATGTGCTGAGACTGGCCAATGTGACCGTGGGATAGCCATACAGCCTCAGCGATAAATAGTAATTTTCAATGCAATCCTTTGCAAACCAATAGAGTAGGTTTAATTAGAAGGTTAAAGCATAAAATATTCATACCATGTTAAATAGTTTAGGCAGGGAAATCCCTGAATACATAGAAGGAATCGGAAAATTGGAACCTTTTCAGGGTGCCCTGACAAAGTTGAGTAAAGGGTGGATGGATGAGCCTACCATTCCGGCTCCAAACAAGGCCTACCTTCCACACCAGAGCAAGCTATGCAAAACACTTGAAGAGGCAATCATTCGGAGTAATCCACACAACGGAATGACGGTATCTTTTCACCATCACCTGAGAAACGGTGACATTCTCTTGGTTCAGACCCTCACGATCCTGCACAACATGGGCATTCGTGAGATCACTTTGGCCTCTTCGTCGCTGAATGAGTGTCACGATCCGATCCTTCCTTACCTGAAAGACCAAACCATCACCCGTATTTTCTCCTCCGGAATCCGGAGCGAACTGGGCCGCGCCATTGCCCTGGGAGCGATGGAAACACCAGTGGTGATTCATTCCCATGGAGGAAGGGTTCGATGCATCCACACCGGAAAGATTCAGATTGATCTGGCTGTCATCCCAGCTTCAGCAGCCGATATTGAGGGAAATGCAACAGGTTCGCACGGAAAGTCTGCCTTTGGTTCCATCGGTTATGCAGTCATTGATGCAAGATATGCCAAACAGGTCATCGTGGTAACAGACAATCTTGTGAATTTTCCATGCATACCGCTTTCCATATCACAGAACTTCATCGACCATGTGGTGCTGGTAGATTCGATTGGAGATGCCTCAAAGATTGCGACGGGTACTACCCGTATCACCAACTCTCCGATGGACCTGAGGATTGCCAAACTGGCAGCCGATGTCATCGAACATTCCGGATTTTTTGTACCCGGATTCGCCTTTCAGGTAGGGGCGGGGGGAGCATCCCTGGCAGTTGCTAAATTCATCCGCGAAAAGATGAAGAAGAAAAGTCTCAAAGGAAGTTTTATGCTCGGTGGCATCACTTCCTATTGTGTCGACATGCTCAATGAGGGACTCTTCGAGACGATTTTTGATGTTCAGTCGTTCGATGCTGTCGTGAGCAATTCCCTGCTGAACAACCGCCACCACATCGAGATTCCGGCCGCACTTTACGCCAATCCTTTCAACTGCGGCTGCATCACCAACAAGATTGACGTTGTGGTGCTGGGTGCGCTTGAGATTGATGTCGATTTCAATGTCAATGTAATTACTGGCTCTGAAGGTAAAATCAGGGGGGCATCCGGCGGGCACTCGGATACCGCATCGGGAGCCAAACTCACGGTGGTCGTTTGCCCCTCCTTCCGGGGAAGAATTCCGATTATCAAGAAGCGGGTGCACACCATAGTTACGCCGGGCGAAACGGTGCATGTGCTGGTCACCGAACGTGGAATATGTGTCAATCCGGCATACAAAGAGTTGGAGGAAAATCTCCGCAAGGCAGGCTTGAACATCAAGGATATTCATGATCTTGAAATTGAAGTAGACAAAATTACAGGTATTCCTGCCCCCCTGGAATACACCGACAAAATTGTGGGTATTGTAGAATACCGGGATGGTACCATCATTGACGTGATCCATCAGCTAAAGGAGCACGGAGCATGAAGTGGAGGAAATGTGCTTATTCGATGATTCGATTGGTTCGTTTCGGACGGGAGGAACTGATCAAGTGAAATGCAGAATTTAATGTGGCAAAAATTGCCCATGAAAGAATTATTTGACACGAAACAAACCAGAAGGACAACCATCGAACCACTCCAATCCATATTGGCCGCACGCGAGCAAAGGGCAATCCTGAAAAGGGCAATCGCAGAAAGGGGCTTGCCATGCCTGAGCCTGAGCCTCAATGTGCCCGGTTTCCCGAAAAGCAATCCCACTCTGCAACTGTTCTTCAAACATGTATGCACGGATCTGGAATACTTCCTGAAGGCAAATCTCATTGACCACCGCGAGAATGAATCAATCTTTATGGTGGATGACGCAGGCGATCATTACCTGTCGCCTTGTTCAGGAAACGGCAAAAGCATGGAGGAAATCAAACAGCTGCTTGAGGATTTCGAGGAGAATCATTCCCTGGGTCGTTTCATCGATGTGGACGTGAATGATTCCATGGGAAATACCATTTCATCCGGTAAATCGAAATCCTGTTTCTTTTGCGGAGAAAGAGCTGCCATCGAATGCAGACGCCTGGGGTCTCACGATGAGGAGCGCGTGCGTTCATTTATGTTTACGAAAATGGCTGAATTTTGTCGTCAGCAAAGGGAAAACATGTTGGTGAAACGAATTTCATCCCTGGCACTGAAGGCGCTGCTGGACGAAATATCGCTCTCTCCCAAACCTGGACTGGTTGATAAATTCAGCAGAGGAAGCCATGCCGACATGGATTATCAAACCTTTTTAGCCTCCTCCGCGGCCATTGCAGGATGGTTTGAAGCGCTGCTGCAGGCAGGATTTTCCTTTGACAAGGATGATCTGACGAAGGCACTTCCTGTTATCCGGAACATCGGATTGCGTATGGAAACAGACATGTACCGGTCAACAAAAAATGTCAATACCCACAAGGGACTTATCTTCCTGATGGGATTGTCCCTGTTTGCCTGTGGAAAGCTTTACAGCCGGCAGGAACAGTTTGATCCTGAAGTGTTCCGGGGGATCATCAGGGACATCTGCAAGGACATTGTCCTGAAGGAACTTGTTCCGATGAGGGGCTCCAAAACTACCCACGGGGAAGGGATCTATAGAAAATACGGCTACTGTGGGGCGAGGGGAGAAGCGGAAAAGGGTTTCCCGATGGTTTTTGAATTTGGACTGCCCCAATTGACGGTGGTTGAGAAACCGGGAGAGGAAGAGCATTTCAAATCCCTTCTGGCGATTGCTGCCAAAAATCACGATACCAATATCCTATACCGCAGTGGTCCAGTTGTTTCAAAGTCATTCCGCAATCTCTGCAAAAAAGCGCTGGAGGATCTCAATGTTGCAAATTTATCCGAGGTGGCTGAGTTTTGCAAAAGCGAAAACATTTCACCGGGCGGTTCTGCCGATTTGCTTGCTGTCACTATATTTGTGGATTCAGTCATGCGTGCTGATCAAAGTAAAGAGTTCACTTCCTTATCCGAAATAAATGACTTTTGAAGATACAGATTTTCGCCAGGAAACCCTCGATCTTGGCAATCCGTTTGATGTTAAACTGGTTGGTGGATTTCTCTCAGCCCTTGGTTTTGAGTTCGATCCGACTGAGGTTGAAAGTACCATGATCGTCTATAACCTCAAAGGTGATCTGGTAGGAACTGGATCCCACCAGGGCAGGATCCTGAAATATGTTGCCGTCTCTCCACAATACCGCGACACCACTGCCTTTGCTCTGATTGTTACCTACCTGACAGAAAAGCTTTTGAAGATTTACAAGCATACTTTTGTTTTTACGCGACCTGAAAATTCAGTTAGGTTCCGTGGCCTTGGCTTTACCGAAATCGCATCGGCTCCTCCGCTCTTTACCATCCTTGAGTTCGGCTTTGAGTCGATACTGACTTACCAGGATTACCTTAAAACAATCAAATGCCCATCAAAAACACCTGCCATTGCCGCCATTGTAGTTAATTGCAATCCTTTTACCCTTGGGCATCAATTCCTGATTGAAAAAGCAGCTGCCGAAAACGAACTGGTGTATCTTTTTGTTGTTGAAGAAGATCTCTCGGCTTTCCCCTTTAATGTCAGGTGGGAATTAATCAGAAAAGGGATCGCACATCTGAAAAATGTGGTTATGGTACGAGGTGGCATGTACATTGTTTCGGGGTCCATTTTCCCGGCCTATTTCCTGAAGAATGAAATTATCAGCGATGTGATGCAAAAGCAGGCAGAACTGGATGTCAGGATCTTTGCCGATTATGTCGTTCCTGTCCTCGGAATTGAAAGAAGATATGTAGGTACAGAAAAATATTGCGCGACCACCGCTGCCTACAACCAGGCTATGAAAGAAATCCTACCCTCAGCAGGCGTTGAGGTGATTGAGGTGATGCGAATGGTTGCCGCCACGAGCTCTTCCAAACTACCTATTTTTATCAGTGCCTCCAACATTCGTCAAGCTATCAAAATGGACAATCTGGATGAGGTCGCTGAATTTTTGCCGGAATCGACAAGGGATTTTCTTAATTCAGAGGTTTCTTTGGAGATTCGGTTAAAAATCAAAGCGGGAGAGGGACGCCACTAGCAATTAATTATTTCTTTGCCCTCCTAGCAAATGTATTTCTAGTGAAACTTAATTTCGATAAATGAAGCACAGCCAGACGAAGAGATTGGTCAATTCAGACAGATCAAATCATTATCCTTCGTATTTGGGGATTGCAGTCAAAATGCTGAATCTCAAGAGCTATACTAAGAAATTGAATAGTTGTCACTTCCAATGATTTGCCATAGTCCTGGAATTATATCTCATTCTATTTTTTTTGTTAGCTTTGAGATATAAAATTAACCTTGAAATGAGATTCCTGCTCATTCTGTTTTCTTTTCTATTCTTTGGACTTAGTGCCATTTGCCAGGAGGATTTGTTGTCAGGATTGTACTTCTCTTCTCATGAAGTTATTCCGGATAATCGGACCTCGCTAAATCTGACCCCTTCCGCGCCATTCAAGTTCCCTGATGGATTTTCATTGGAATTGAATGCGAATTTTCGGAAAGGCGACGGATACTATGGATACATCTTTAGAATTATAGGAGACCATAATACCAACATCGATCTGGTTTCCAGGCAGGCTACCTCCTCCATCTTTTATCTGGTTCTAAAAGACAAAGTTATCATTACATTTAATTGGGATGACATTCCGGAAGGAGGATTCGACCGCTGGATAAAAATGAAATTTGCCATCAACACCAAAGAATCGAAAATTGCCGTGACCATCAACGGAAAGAAACAGGAGTCAGTAATTTCCGGTATTGCAGAACTCAGGAATTTTAGCGTAGTATTTGGCGCTTGCCGTAATTCCCTGTTTTTAAATACCGATGTTGCACAAATGTCTTTGAAAGACATTCGAATCCTTGATGCAAAAAACAAGTTGGTCAATGAATGGAAACTTTCGAAACATGCTCAAAACTTGGTTTATGACGATATTGGTCAGAGAAAGGCTCTTGTTGAAAATCCAATTTGGAACATCGATTCGCATGTGAAGTGGCGGAAGTTGAAAGAACTGAAAATTGACAGTTTGCATGGAATAGCCAGGGATGATGTAAATGGTCGTGTTTTCCTTGTTGATAACCATGCGGTTTATGTCTTTTCTACAAAAACTTCAACAGTAGATACGATTCGTACTGTATCGGGATCGCCTAGCTCTTTGATGGGGACGCAAATAATATACAACAAGTATACCGACGAACTTTGGTCGTATCGTTTCGATCAAAACGCAATCAGCAAATTCAGTTTCAAGACAAAAGCGTGGTCGTTGAAGCAGAAAAATCTTTCTGAGCCCGACTTTTGGCACCACAATAAGTTTTTCTCCCCAGTTGACTCGTCACTGGTCACACTTTTTGGCTACGGACATTATGCCTACAAGAGTATCATCCACCGGAATAATTCGAAGGCATGGCAAAGCTTTGACCGCATCGAGCAGATTGAACCCCGCTACCTTAGTGGTTGTGGATTTCTAAATGATAAGGAGATGTTGGTATTTGGCGGATATGGGAGTAAATCGGGTAGGCAGGAATTATCCCCCGAATTTTATTACGACTTGTTTTCACTCAATTTGTCCGATTATTCTTTTAAAAAGCTTTGGTCGATGGATATTCCGGCAAAGCCTTTCGTGCCTTGTGAAGCGTTGATCCCGGATCAAAAAGCGGATATTTTCTATACTTTGGTTTACAATAGAATTAACTATGCAAGTTCCTTGCACCTTGCTAAATTTGGGATTGATAAAGATGAACATCAATTTTTTAACGACTCCATTCCTTTTAGTTTTCTCGACACCAAATCCTGGAGTACACTTTTGCTGGACCAGAAAACAAAGCAATTAATCGCCATAACTTCGCATAACTCTGAAGTTGCCATGTATGCCATTGCCTATCCACCTTTGATGCCCGATGATGTTTTTCAAGGTACTCCGTCAAAAAGCAGTTGGTATGTTTGGCTCATTGGCGTATTGCTATCCGGTAGTGCCATTTTTGTATTGTTAACTCTCCTCCACAAGAAAAAAGTACAAACAAGGAGAGAGGGGTTCTACCAGCAAATTGAACATCCAAGTATTGTTCCCATTGAACCCATCGAGCGGAAAACCATTTCGTCGATCTATCTCATAGGAGGATTTAAAATTTACAATTCGAAGGGGCTAGATATTACCTCCGCTTTTTCACCTACGCTGAAGCAGTTGTTCTTGTTTCTTTTTTTGCATACCATTCAAAAGGGCAAAGGCATTTCCTCTGCTAAACTGGATGAAATTTTGTGGTCCGATAAGTTTGGTGATAGTGCGCGAAACAACAGAAATGTGAATGTTAGCAAGCTTCGCACCATCCTGGATGAACTAGAAGGAGCTGATGTGGTAAACGAAAACTCTTTTTGGGAAATAGTACTTAAAAATAACATCTTCTGCGATTATTGTGTCATATCAAATCTTTTAAAAAAGGCTAAATCTAAAAGCTTAACTGAATCGGAGATTCTTGAACTTATATCTTTTCTGTCTGTCGGTGAATTTTTGCCTTCCATGCATAACGAGTGGATGGATGACTTTAAACTCCGGTTTACGAGCGAAGTAATAGATGGACTTAGTTCGCTGTTTAACGATGTGACTGTTCAACATAATATCAGTTTACGTTACCATCTGGCTGAAAGTATCCTTCTTTATGACCCATTGAATGAGGAAGCTTTTAACATGAAATGTTCGGTGCTTTACCATCTGGGTAAAAAAGGAATGGCTAAAAGCTTGTACGATTCATTTTGCCGGGAATACAAGCAGGTACTTGGAATCGATTATTCAGTTTTGTTCATCGATTGTATTCAATAAACGTACCAAGTATCAGCTGCAATATTGACTACTTCCGGGGATACTTCATTTCCAATTCCTGATTCAAATTCCTTTTCCGCTTTATCCTGACCATTCATCCGCATCCGGCATTTCTTCCCCGCCTGAATGCAAATTAATTTTGGCAATTTGATGCCAAAATTCTCCTTTAGCTTCATTTTCCGCCACAGGTAGTCTGCTATATATCAATCGGATTGCAAAATTAATCAAACATTAATTATTTATTAAGCTTCCGTTTATCCAAAATTAATGGTAGTGTTAATCGGTAGCAATTACTTTTAACTGAAAGTCAGACCAGCCAATCTGGTTGGCAACTAACAAAATTGCAAAGCCTATGTAATTACCCAATGAGCATCCTTCTACAGAGTGAGGATTGCAACAAATTATCCACGTTAAAGCGTTAATTATAAATGTTAATGAATCAAAATCTATGAAAAAAAATCTTCTTATGAAAAAAAGATTAGGTTTTCGAAAAGCTTGTACAATTTTGCTTGTTTTTTTAAGCTTGCAAGTCTCTGCCAGCTACTCGAAATCTGAGGCTCCAACAAGGAATGAAGCTTCGCAGCAGAGCAAAATTACAGGTACAGTAAATGACAATGCCGGTAAATCTGTTCCCGGTGCGACAGTATTGGTGAAAGGAACCACCAACGGAACCATCACGGACGCAGAGGGTCGTTACACATTGGGCAATGTACCGCCAAATTCGGTGATTGTTTTCTCTTTTGTCGGAATGAAAACAGTAGAGATCAAGGTCGGAAAGCAAAATGTACTCAATGCAGTTCTGTTTGACGAATCGATCGGACTGGAAGAGGTTGTGGCTGTGGGTTATTCTACCCAGAAAAAAGCAACCATCACGGGGTCTGTAGCAACAGTCAAAAGTGACGCTCTTGTTGCCACCAAGAACGAAAATGTGGTCAATATGTTAACCGGTAAAATGCCGGGTGTACGGGTCGTTCAAAAGAGTGCCGCTCCGGGTGCTTACAATTCCATCATTGACATTCGTGGTATGGGAACTCCGTTGTTTGTCGTTGACGGGGTGACCCGCGACCAGGATTATTTTGCCCGGATGGATCCGCAAGAACTCGAGAGCATATCCGTATTGAAAGATGGTTCAGCGGCCATCTATGGTTTGCGTGCTGCGAATGGTGTTATCCTGATCACGACGAAGAGTGGTACTGCGCAAGCCGGGAAAGTAGATATCACCTATACCGGTAACTATTCCATGCAACAGTTCCTGAATGTGCCGACAGGTGTAAATGCCTTGGATTATATGACCTTGCGCAACGAGTCAACCTTCCAGGCCTTTACCACCAACTATCTGGTCCGCCAAAACCCCTATTTTTCTCAGGCTCAAATGCAACCCTACATCGACGGAAAACCGTCGTACGACTGGATGAGTGCCATTTTTAACAAGACAACTCCGGAGAGCCAGCACAACCTCAGCATCGATGGCGGAAACGATAAGTTGCGTTATTTCATGAGCCTTGGTTACGCTGATCAGGATGGTTCGTATGTTGGCGGTGGTTATAACGACCATCGTTGGAACTTCCGTTCGACTGTCGACGCCCAGATTACCAAAGATTTGAAAGCAAAGGTGACGATTGGCGCCATCATGGATGAACTCCACCAACCAACAGGAAGCAGCTGGGCAACTTATAAGTCGTCATGGCTGGAGCGCCCGGATGCGCCTATCTACGCAAACGACAACCCGGCATATCTTAACGGCGATCCCTCTGTCTTGACTGACAACATGGTTGCACAAGTCAATTCGAACATAGTTGGCAATACCACAAGCAAATCGCGTCGTGTAAACGGCACCTTGCAATTAACCTACGACATACCTGGAATAAACGGCTTGTCGGCAAGAGGGTCGTACGACTATTCGCTCAACCTGCCCGAAACTTCATCTTATAAAAGCAGTTACAATCTCTTCGTATACAATGCTGCCACGACTGTTTATACGACCGCCGTTAAAAACGCGCCTTCCAGTATTACGCGAAATGCCAATTTCAACATTGATACCGATATGCAATTGGGGCTGAATTACAACCACAAGTTTGGCAAGCATGACTTGAAAAGCTTTCTTATTTATGAGGAAGCCTACAGTAACTGGGACAGTTTTCAAGCTTACCGCGAGTTATTGATTGCTTCCCAGTATCTGTTTGCCGGCGAAGCTTTAAACCAACAAGCCACCGGCGGTACCCCCGGCGACCGCTTGACCCAGTCTTTCATTGGTTCGGCGAACTATGATTACAGTGGAAAATACCTGTTGGATTTCAAATTCCGTTACGATGGTTCTTCCCGGTTCCCGAAAGGCAGCCGCTGGGGGTTCTTCCCGTCCTTGTCTGCAGGGTGGCGCATCAGTGAAGAAGATTTCATGAAAGCCAGCCTTCCTATGATCAGTAATTTAAAGCTGAGGGCATCCTACGGGGAAATGGGCGACGACGGTTCTGCAAGCAACTATCCTCCATCTTTGGGATACAGCTTAAGCAATAGTATTGGATGGCAATTCAGCGATGTATTGAACGGGGGCCTTCAGGCACAGGCTATTCCGAACCCAAACCTGACCTGGTACCATATCAAGATGTACAACCTGGCTTTGGATTTTGGCCTGTTGAAAAATAAGCTGAACGGAATTTTTGAAATTTACAGACGCGACCGTACAGGTTTGCTCGCAACCAGCGCCGCAGTAATTCCCGGTACCGTGGGAGCTACCATGCCTCAGGCAAACCTAAACGCCGACCGTAATTTCGGATGGGAATTATCTTTGGATTACCGTAATAGGATCAAAGATTTTAGTTACTACTTAAGCCCCCAAATATCCGCAACAAGGAGTATGCGTACCAGTTGGCTTGAAACAACTGCCAACAACCAGTACGACTATTGGCGCAACCGTACCAACGGCCGTTACAACAATATCTGGTGGGAAAATGAATCAGTACACATGTTTACAAGCATGGAGGAAATCCGGAACTATAAGCTTCCTATGGGACAGGGCGCAACACCGGGCGACTGGATCCAAAATGACTGGAATGGGGATGGTGTAGTCGATGCCAATGACGTCCACCCAATCGCTACTTACGGGCTTCCCCTGTTTAACTATGGGATCAATACGGGCGGATCCTGGAAGAACTTTGATTTGGCGTTGAATTTCCAGGGAGCATTCGGAACATACGTCGCATATGGTGAGCTACTTAACCATCCTTTGTCTTTTAGCGGAGGACAGACTTTGACATACTTTATGGACAGGTGGCGCCCGACAGACCCCAATGCGGACTATTTTAGCACCGCAACCCAGTGGACCCCGGGTTTTTGGCCCGTTACAGGCCACAACGACCGTGCCCTGGGTAGCAACCTGATCCAGAACGCTTCCTACCTGCGTCTGAAGACCCTGGAACTGGGTTACACTTTACCCAAAAGATTGTTGGCAAGAACAGGGATCAAGAATTTAAGGGTTTACCTGAGTGGCTATAACCTCTTAACGTTTACCGGTCTGAAATATTTAGACCCGGAACGTCAGGGTTCAACCCCGGAAAATACCAATAACT
>CAZGSQ010000011.1:0-55379 GCA_964528535.1 uncultured Tangfeifania sp.
ACACATGGTCAATTTAAATCGGCAGAAGGTGGTCAGTTTGACCGAAGTTTGCAATACATCAGCCAGAACATCCTATAATGATGTAAGTGATATTGAATTAAGTGAAGAAATCACCTACCAATTTGAGGATAAGGGTGGTATCATTGTGTTTTCGGTTAATGTGAATGCAGTTCAACTTTCCAGTAACAAATTGATTAATCTTGTAAAAAATAGTATTGAAACACTTAAAAATAAACTATTTAAGGATCGTAAGATTAATAAGGTACTAAGCCAGTATGATGAAGTCTATGGTGTTACCATTGGAAATTTCGTAAAGGGTAGGTATAAATCGGATAGTGGTAATCTTTTTGATGAATCTTCTTTATCTGTTGAAATTATCGGCATAACGACCGAGGTACTCAATTCTGTTGCTGAATCTTTGGCCCAAGAATTCAAACAAGAAACAGTTCTGGTTAAGGATTACACATCAAACCGAATCTACTTGGTGAAATAGATTCTCCATTAATTACCGATTAAATGGAGTTTAAAACAAATAATTACTTTATGGCAAAATATTTCATGCAATCTGATTACTTAAATATTAAGTATCCGATTACCTAAATCTTGATTTTATTTATATATTTGTAGTAAATATTTACTTATATGCCACAGATTAATCTGCAAGAAAATTTCTCACGATTATTTGAGACTATTGAAGCAACTGGTAACAAGAGAACCACTGTTGCGAAAATGATGGGTTATACAACCACTGCTCAACTAAATAGTGTTTTAGATGGAACAAGCCTGTTGTCCACAAAAGCAATCATTGCTCTGATTGAAAATTTACATGTAAATCCTACTTACTTATTTTTAGGAAAGGGGAATATGCAATTAACTGAAATGGATAAGGATGAAGTAGTTTTGGTAAAAGCATCACTTGCAAAGGCAATGACTGATTATATTGATATTTTAAAAAGAGAAGAAGAGTATAAAAAACGAATACAAGAACTTGAAAAGGCTAATGCTGATTTATTAGAGATGAGTTCTGCTGCTCTAAAATATTACAAATCGAAATTTGAAGAGGATTCAAAAAATCAAACAGAGAAATAAACCAACCATATTAAAAAGTAACGATTTACGCATTTTTAAAAATATGTAATTGGTTACTTTTTCATTTTCTGCCATAAATGCCATAAAATCTGCCATAAACGCAAAAAAGACCCCTTGATAATCAAGGAGTCTCTCGCACGTTGAGGTCGGTGGCGGATTCGAACCGCCGTACACGGTTTTGCAGACCGCTGCCTAGCCACTCGGCCAACCGACCGTTTCAGGGTGCAAATATAGGGAATTTTCTTTTGGGAGAAAGAAGGAATAGTAAAAATGCGACTTATCGGGTCATCTTCACACTTACGGCCTGAACTTGACCACCCAACGGAGGCCTAATCTTCGCTATTTTTACAGTGACTGGTCCAATCCCGGGATAGACTGCATGAACTTTCGTTAAAATCCTTCCGGCTAAGTGTTCCAACAGATGAGAGGGAAAGTTCATCTCCGTTCTAACCAGGTTGTAAATTCCCTCGTAGTTAAGTGCATCCGAGAGCTGATCACTCAATGCTGCAACTTCACAAGGTGCTTCTATAGAAATATTTACGACAAACCGATTCCCAACAATTCTTTCGCTTTTGAAGTAGCCATGGTAGGCATAAAACTCCATACCTTCCAGTTCAATGGTTCCCATTTTCGTTCAAATTTTTGCCCAAATTTAACTCAATTTTTTATGCACATTTTTTTCTTCTGCTATAAACAACTCTTGTTAACTTTGCACGGTTTGAAATCATTGCACCATTCTCTATCGGAAGGTGAATAATCTTGGGCAGCAAAGACATAGAAACCATTGTTTGTCATGGTTTATGTGTCTGTATTTTAAAGCTTTATTGTAATTATACAGTATACAACATTAAGAAGTAATACCATAAGAACAATCTGAATGGATCCAATTGTACCAAAGAATTTCATACAACAGCAGATAGTTGATGATCTTGCAGCCGGGAAAAATAACTTCCGGGTTCATACCCGATTTCCTCCTGAACCAAATGGTTATCTCCACATTGGTCATGCCAAATCTATCTGCCTCAATTTTGGTACTGCCAAACTTTTTGGTGGAATGACAAATCTTCGGTTCGACGACACCAATCCGGCCAAAGAGGAGACTGAATATGTAGAGTCCATCATGGAGGATGTCAAATGGCTCGGATTCGACTGGGAAGAGAGACTCTTTTATGCTTCAGATTACTTTGACAAGCTTTATGAATTTGCCGTTGAATTGATCAATAGAGGAAAGGCCTACATCGATTTTCAAAGTCAGGAGGTGATCAGTGAGCAACGCGGTACTCCCACCCGCCCAGGAACAGAAAGTCCAACCAGAAACAGCCTTCCGGCAATTAATCTTCAAATTTTTGAAGAGATGAAGGCAGGAAAATACAATGATGGAGCATGCGTTCTCCGTGCCAAAATAGACATGTCTTCCCCAAACATGCACATGCGTGATCCACTGATGTACAGGATTCTGAAGCAACCTCATCACAGAACCGGCGACAAATGGTGCATCTATCCGATGTATGATTATGCACATGGTCAGTCTGATTTCTGGGAAGGTATCACCCATTCTATCTGCACACTTGAATTTGAAGTTCACCGCCCACTCTATGATTGGTTCGTCGATGAATTGAAACAAACAGATTATCGGCCACGCCAAATTGAATTTTCAAGACTGAATATTACCTCAACGGTGATGAGCAAACGAAAATTACTCCAATTGGTCAAGGAAGGTTATGTCAAAGACTGGGATGATCCTAGAATGCCTACCATCTGTGGGTTACGCAGACGAGGATATACACCTGAATCTATCCGCAATTTTGCGGACATGGTAGGAATTACAAAGGTTGATGGGGTTACCGATGTGGCTCTTCTGGAATATTGCATACGTGAAGATTTAAATAGAAAAGCACAACGCGTCATGTGTGTCATTGATCCATTAAAAATAGTTATCACCAATTATGCTGATGATGCAATAGAAGAGGTAGATGCCGTTAACAATCCTGAAGATGAATCCATGGGCAAAAGAAAAGTCCCGTTTTCGAAGATAATTTACATTGAGCGTGAGGATTTCATGGAGGAGCCCTCCTCCAAGTTCTATAGATTAGCCCCCGGGAAAGAAGTAAGGTTACGTTACGCCTATTTCATCAAATGCCAGGACGTTATCAAAGATTCTGAAGGAAAAATTACAGAATTGCATTGTACTTATGACCCCGAAACCAGAGGAGGGAATGCACCTGATGGCCGTAAAGTGAAGGCAACACTGCACTGGGTGGCGTCGGCACGATCCTTGCCGTGCGAGGTGAGATTGTACGACAGATTATTTACAGATCCCGACCCCGATGGACACAAGGAGAAGGAATTTCTGGAATTTCTGAATCCAGACTCGCTGAAAGTATTGAACAACTGTTTTGTAGAACCCTTTGTTGCCGGAACGGTTTCGCTCGAAAATTATCAATTTGAACGACTGGGATACTTCAATGTGGATCCTGACTCGACCAGTAACAAATTGGTTTTCAATCGCACTGTATCCCTAAAAGACAACTCGAAAAAATAATTTCGATGAAGCAAGTTTGGCTTTCCGAACTTTAAATCTACCCGAATTTCTTGTATAAAATTCTTTAATTCACTGTCTTCGTTGTCTGCTGAAGCTGCAATCTATTCAATTTGCTTTTGGTGTAGAAAAATGTAAAAATCGCTGCAGTCCAATTCGCAAAGAAAATTCCCCACCAGATTCCTTTGGTACCCCAACCAAGGTAAACCGACAACAAAAGAAAAAGTGGCAATGGAACTAAAAACTGTCTGTAAGCCCCTACAAAAATGGCATAGAGGGGCTTTCTGATTCCCTGAAGTGTAGAAACAGAAATATTCAAGAAGATGTATGATAAGAAGAAAAGCACACCTACTTCAAGATATTCTTTACCAATCTTGACAACTTGAGGATCTGAGGTAAATATCTTCATAAGTGGTTCAACAAAAATCGCCACACTGATTATTCCTGCCAGAATAATTGTCAAACCATATGCAATATTCAGTTTCCATGATTCGAAAATTCTACCCGGCAATCCGGCACCCATATTCTGGGCAGCGATGGTTAAGGCCGAGATGTTAAGTCCAATGGTTGGCAAAAGGACCAATTGTTCGATTCTTGTAGCAATTCCATATGCCGCAACTGCTTCTTTTCCAAATTTCCCTGCAAAATAGGTGATTACAAAAATGCCGATCGCGACGGTGAGCATGTTAAGGCTGGCGGGAAATCCCTGTTTGAAAAGATCTACAAAAAACTCCTTTCTGGGAACAAATTCCTGCCAATTAATTCTGTCCATGATTTTTTTTCTTCTGATGCGAAAAATCAGGTAGAACGAGCCCAAAATTTGAATAATTACCGTTGAAAAGCCTATTCCGCCAACTCCCATGGCCGGAACACCAAGTCCTCCGTACATAAACCAAGGATCCATTAAAACATTGAGAAAAAAACCTGCAACCAAAAAATTTCGATAGGTTTTGGTGTCTCCCCTGGAGGTGAGTGTTGCGTTCAGGGTACTATTCAGCATGAAGAAGAGGGTTCCCGAGAGAATAATATTCATGTATGCCACAGCGATTCCAAGATATTCTTCCTTCGCACCAAGCAATTTGAGCAAATGCGGAGCAAAAATCATTCCCAATACAGTCAAGAAAAGGGCGTTGATAAATGAAAATGATATTGCCTGGGCAGCATACTTACCGGCCTTTTCATTGTCTCCAGCTCCTAAGGAAGAAGAAATCAGTGCTGTTGCACCCGTTCCCATGCCAATTCCAACCGAAAGTATGATGAAAAAAACAGGAAAGGATAGTGACAAAGCGGCCAACGCGGTCGTTGAGACCAGACCACCATAGTAGGTATCAATTACATTAAAGAGGGTGTTAAAAATTAGACCAATGCTTGAGGGTAATGCTATTGATCTTATCAATTTTGGTAAAGGGGTTGTGGTAAAGTCTGTTATCATACAAATTTTTTTTTCTAAAATGGAATTAACTGTGGATGATACGTATAAAATTGTCAAAGGGTTCTGTTGTAGAAGAATTACTTTGTAAATCTTCGTAATTACCCAACAGAATTGTAATTTTGAAAAAACTACAACCAACTGACATCAAGAAAGGAGCAAAAATGAAAATATCATTTAAAGTCGATTATCAAACAACCTGGGGAGAGTCACTATTCGTTTCAGGTTCTTCTCCTCAGTTGGGTCAGTGGAATCCAACTCATGCCCTACCTATGAAGAATCAGTTCCCTGGTGAATGGCAAGCTACTATCGAGTCAGACGCTGAACAGGTAACCTACAAATATCTTCTTCAGACCAATGATGGCAAATTTGTACCTGAATGGGGTCTACCCCGAAATATTGTAATCGAAAGAAATGAAGTAGAAGAAATTCGTCTGCGAGATTTTTGGCGCAACAACAATGATCCTGAAAACGCCTTGTATTCAGCAGCTTTTCAAAATGTACTGCTCAAAAGGAGTCCCATCATCACAAAACCTGCAAGGAGCATTGCCTCACGAACCCTACGTTTGCAACTTCATACGCCAGCAATAGATCCTGCCTATAAATTTGCCCTCCTAGGATCTGAGTCAGTTTTAGGTGCCTGGAACGAAGAAGGAGCAATTATTATGGATGATTCTTCTGCACCATTGTGGAAAGTAGATCTGGATGCATCAAAATTATCCTTTCCATTGCATTACAAATATGTTGTATACGACCCTGAAGGCAAAAGGGTCATCGAATGGGAAGAGGGCAACAATCGGGTAATCAGGAATTTTGTTTGTGAAAATGACAAGTCTTTGAAAGTTCATACAGATGAAAAGTACAGACAAACAACTGGACGTTGGAAAGGTGCAGGCGTTGCGGTACCACTATTCTCTTTACGAACTGAACATAGCGGTGGAATTGGTGAATTCACTGATCTATACCAACTTGTTGATTGGTCAAAAAAATGTGGACTCAAACTCATTCAGCTACTGCCATTGAATGAGACCGTTGCAACGCACAGTTGGATTGACTCCTATCCATACAAGTCCATCTCTGTGATGGCTTTGCATCCCGTATTCCTGAATATCACTAAAATTGGAGTTCTTGACGAGGAGAGCCTCATGGTTGGCTTCCTACAGACACTTTCGGGCTTCAATGCACAGGATTGTGTACATTATGAGGAGGTTCATAAGGTGAAGTCGAAATTTTTTAAGATGATCTTCGACCAACAAATGGACACATTTTTAAAACTCCCTGCCTATTTGGAATTTTTCGAAGCAAATAAATCATGGCTTGTTCCTTACGCCGCCTTCTGTTACCTGAGGGACCAACACAAAACTGCCAATTTCAGACTTTGGAAGACCAATCAACTATTCAACCTGCAGGAAATTCAACACCTGACCTCCCCCAAAAATCCATGTTATCCGGATGTTGCAGTTCATTTCTTCATTCAATACCATGCCCACAAGCAGCTAAGTGAAGCGGTTGCCTATGCCCGCGCAAAAGGAATTGTTTTGAAGGGCGATATCCCGATAGGAATAAGTCCCAACAGCGTTGAAGCTTGGACTCAACCTGAATTGTTCAACTTGTCTCAACAAGCAGGGGCTCCGCCCGATGAATTTGCAGACCAGGGGCAAAACTGGGGATTTCCAACTTACAATTGGGAAGTAATGGCAAAGGATGGTTACCAGTGGTGGAAAAACAGGTTAAAACAGATGGCCCATTATTTTGATGCATTCCGAATCGATCACATCGTTGGCTTCTTTCGGATTTGGGAGATTCCAAACCAGCAAATTTTCGGAACGATGGGACATTTTAATCCGTCACGGCCCTACTCAAGGGACGAGATTATCGACAGAGGAATTAATTTTAATGAAGAAAGATTTACGAAACCTTACATACGCGACTACTTCCTTTGGGGACTTTTTGGTGAGTTTTCAGAAGAGGTAAAGAACAATTATCTTTCTGAATATGAGCCAGGTAAATTTAATTTGAAGCCTGATTTCGCGACCCAAAAACAGGTTTGGAGCCACTTCGAATCCAGCAAGAAAGAGGAACTTCTAAGCGGAAAGGAGAGCCGGATCAGAGATGGCCTTTGTTCCCTGGTCAGTGAGGTACTCTTTGTCAGAGACCCTGTCCATCTGGCACTTTTTCATCCTCGAATCGCTTTTCACAATACGAATTCGTACATGAACCTGCCTGATCATTCCAGGTATCTCCTTGATGAACTTTACATAGAGTACTTCTACCATCGACACAATGATTTTTGGAAAGAGCAGGCCATGAAAAAATTACCTGCGATTCTCGAGGCCACTGAGATGCTGGTATGCGGAGAAGACCTGGGAATGATTCCTGCCTGCGTCCCTGGTGTCATGAATGACTTGGGTATTCTTAGTCTGGAGGTACAACGAATGCCCAAAGATCCCAAGATAGAGTTCTTGCATCCTTCTGATGCTCCCTACCTTTCGGTTAGCACGACCTCTACCCATGATACCTCCACCCTAAGGGGCTGGTGGGAAGAAGATGCCGCGAAAAGCGAATTGTTCTTTCGCACGATCATGGGGAATCATGCAGACTTCAACAAAGTGATGGAACCATGGCTTGCCAAAGACATCCTTCAGCAGCATTTCTGGTCACCCGCCATGTGGGCCATCTTTCCGATTCAAGACCTGCTGGCAATGGATGAAGAACTCCGACGTGAAGATTTTGAAGCTGAAAGGATCAATATCCCTGCAGTTGCACAGCACTATTGGAGATACCGTATTCATGTAACACTTGAAAAATTGATCAAAGCAAAGCAGTTTAATGCTGAATTGCAGCGGATGAATGTGCATTCCGGACGCTAAAACTGTCTGATTTTCTCCATTCACCGATTATTGGCAGTCATTCGCCGATTCACCTGTCTGTGCCTCTCAAAGTGAGTTTACTTTTGGATCATTGTTAATTTATCATTTAAAATTAAACATTATGAATATCGTGAATGATCCCAATGACCGCATATACAGCGGCAGAACAAAAAAACATTATGGTTCCGATTCAAGGGTGTTTCTCGGAATACTGTTTGTTGTCATCGGAGGATTGCTTATTCTTGAAAACCTGAATTTGCTTTCCTACGATCTCACCCATATTTTCATTAGCTGGCCGATGCTTCTTATCGTCATCGGAGTTTACAACCTAAGCCGAAAAGCAGGTTCTGCCGGATTTATCTTAATAGGGATTGGTACCTATTTTCTATTGCCAAGAATATTTGATTTCCCTGACGAGTTCTTTCACAATTTCTGGCCCTTGATCCTTGTGGTAATTGGATTGGTATTTATTTTTCAGTGGCGTAAATCACCCAGCCTTGCTTTCGGGACAACAGTTGACAAGAATGATGTCCTTGATGAGACTGCCATCTTTGGCGGACGGAACATGTCATTGGTTTCTGAACAATTCAGGGGAGGCAAAGTTACCAGCATCTTCGGAGGATCGAAAATAAACCTTCTTTATTGCAAACCGGTTGAAGGTTGCGTCATTGATGTTGCCACCATATTTGGCGGCACAAAAATCATCGTCCCCGAAAACTGGAATGTCAGAACTGAAGTCGTATCTATCTTCGGTGGTTTTGAAGACAAGAGAGGCAACTCTGTCATTTCACGGGTAGATCAGACGAAGATTGTAGTAGTCAAAGGGGTGGCAATCTTCGGAGGTGGCGAGATAACTTCGATGCCTTAAAAAGTCAATATGGAGCATTCCGCCCTTCTTAACAAATATTCGTTGCTTTTTTACTGGATTGCACCCATCTTGTTGGGAGCCATTCAGGCAGGCATCAACATATACCTTGAAATCCTCCCCTGGGGGATTTCGCTGGTTGACGGAATTCTCTTCGGTTTTCTGCTTGGGGCATTCGGTATGGCTATCTGGTTCGTGGTCAAATACAACAGTCCGGATGAGAAACCCTTTATCCAGCAGCTCTCCACCCAACTTGCTGCAGCGATAGTTCTTGCATTGGCCTGGGCATACAGCGCCGGTTTCATCTCTCGGCAATTTTTAACAGGGAGCGCTTACCTTGCTTACCAGGAAAGTCATCTTACCAACAGGATCCTATTTGGCTTCGTCTTCTATACGCTCATGGCTACGGTTTTTTACCTCTATATCTTCTATCTTAAGAATCGCGAAAAAACCGAAAGAGAGAAGGCTTTAAAGCAAGAAGTTCGAGAGGCAGTTTTGAGTGCTTTAAAATCACAGATTAATCCGCATTTTCTATTTAATAGTCTGAACTCCATTGCATCATTAACTCTTATAAATCCTGATAAGGCACATGAGATGGTGATTGCACTCTCCGATTTTATGCGTTATTCCTTGCGCAAACAGCACAATGAGATGGTCTCCCTCGAAGAGGAAATAAGCCATTCGAGGCTCTACCTTCAGATTGAAAAAATTCGCTTTGGCGACAGGTTGACCTACTCTTTTCAGATAGATAAAGAGTGTCTCGAATGCCAAATTCCAACTTTGCTTCTTCAACCACTCTTCGAAAATGCAGTTAAATATGGCGTTTATGAAGCTACTGAGCAAGTCGCTATTTTGCTTTTGGCCAAGAAAGAGAAAGATCATACGATCCTGAGCATCAGTAATAATTATGATGCTGAAGCAGCTCCTGTAAAAGGCGAAGGAATCGGGCTAAAGAATGTTCAAGAGCGGTTAAGACTTGTTTACAACAGCAATAATCTGATGAAAACTGAGAATATTGAAGGAAAATTCATGGTGGAGATTTACCTGCCCTGCGAAATAGGGAGAAGAAATAAGAACTGAATTACGTAATATGAGTCGTACTGGTTTAATTCATTTTTACACATTAAGACCTTTTTAAAATCATGGCACCTAAAGAGAGCATCAGGGTATTGATCATAGACGACGAGCAACTCGCAAGAGATTTGCTAAAAAGTTACCTTTCAAGGGATTCCAGAATTGAAATTGTGGGAGAATGCAGCAATGGATTTGAAGGGGTATTGGCCATTCATGAATTGAAACCTCATCTCGTATTTCTTGATATACAGATGCCAAAAATCACCGGATTTGAAATGCTGGAGCTCCTGACCGAACCTCCTGTGATCATCTTTTCAACTGCCTTCGAAGAGTTTGCCATTCGGGCCTTTGAGGCCAATGCAGTTGATTATCTTTTAAAGCCATATCCCTTTGAAAGAGTGCAAATTGCAGTAGAAAAAGCAATTGTTAGAATCCAATCCGGGATGGGGAATATGGAGGAGTTGGCCAACCTGAGCCAGACACATGACGAAAATTGTGGGTTGCTTACGAGGATAGTTGTCAAATCAGGTGCCAAAATCAAAATCATACCAGTTGAATCAATTGATTACCTTGAATCTGAAGATGATTTTGTGATGATCTATTGTAAGGAAGGACATTTTCTGAAGCAAAAGACGATGAAGTATTTTGAGAACCATCTTGATCCAAAAAAATTCATTCGAATTCATAGATCTTTTCTTGTCAATTCCACTCAGCTTGCTGAAATTCAGCAGTATGGGAAAGAGTCGTGGATGTTGTTAACCAAACAGGGGGCAAAACTGAAAATAAGTAAGTCTGGCTACCTCACGCTGAAACAGTTTTTGTCGGATGGAGCAGATTCCTGATCAGTATTCTATCATCTTTCATTCAACCGGAGATATCCGGTTTTTTTATTTTAAAATGTTGCAAGAATTCTCTTCTTTTGCAGCCAGTCTACTGACGCTACATATATGACCATCAAAGATTCCTATTTTCCAAATTTTGCCGCGGGTATTCACCCTTTTCTCTATTGGATTGGTCTGTTTGGATTGGTCGCGTTAAGTATTTGGGGAATTGTAAGTCTTTACCGGCGAATGCGAAATTCGCCCTCCAAAGGCAGGAGACTAACACTCAAGGAGCGTGTTAGCAGAAGAAGAGTACTTTTAAAAATAACTGGGGACAGACCAAGAAATCCTGAGTATGTGCAGATGTCAATTCAGAATGATGGCATCCGACCCGTAGATCTACAAGCGCCACGGCTGGTTTTTAAAAGATGGAGCAGTGAAAGAAAATTCCGAATCAACTCTTTTGGTGGGGTAGATGATTTCCCAATGTGGCTCGAACCAGGTTACGAAGCTACATACAACATTGAATTGGTGCAGTTTTACGAGCGTGTCCCTGCTTTACGGAGAGCTACCAGGTTAAGTGCAGAAATAAGAGAGGTCACAGGTAAAAAATTTGTGAGTCAAACCATACGAATTAAGCTGATTTAAGTATGAGAGACTGGACATTTCGAGACAATGACTTCAATACTTTTCCTTATTATTCAGGAGATGATCTTGGCGTAAACTGGTCAAGAGAAAGACTGCAAATCAAAATCTGGGCTCCCACTGCTGCAGAGGTTTTGTTTCGCATTTATTTATCCGCCAATGAACGAAAAGCAGAAAAGACGCTGACACTAAAGAAATCAGGTCATGGAACGTGGGCAGTAGAAATAGCAGGCGATTTTGCGGGATTCTTTTATACTTTTCAGGTTAGGGACGAAACAGGATGGTTGAACGAATGTCCTGATATCGGAGCAAAAGCGACCGGCGTGAACGGGACAAGAGGCATGATTCTTGACTGGTCGCTTACCCATCCGGAAAATTGGTCAAATGATGTAAAATGCAGAATTGTCGAACCCACCGATATGGTTCTTTACGAGTTGCATGTTCGTGATTTTACAGTCTCAGAGGATTCCGGAGTCCATTTCAAGGGGAAATATCCGGGATTAACGGAACCCGGGACCACCAACAAGGCAGGGTTGTCAACAGGACTTGATCACCTGAAAGATTTGGGAATTACACATGTTCATCTATTGCCCATTGCTGATTTTTATACTGTTGACGAAACGCAATCTTCTCCACAATACAACTGGGGGTATGACCCACTGAATTTCAATACGCCGGAAGGCTGGTATTCCACCAATCCCTACGATGGTTACACGAGAATCAGGGAGGTAAAGAAAATGGTCCAGGAATTTCACAGTCAGGGATTTGGAGTGATCATGGATGTCGTTTACAACCACTCAGGACTAATTTTTGATTCCTGGTTCAACCAAATCGTACCCGGCTATTATTACAGGCAACGGTCCGATGGCACCTTGTCCGACGCAAGCGGATGCGGCAATGAACTGGCTACGGAGCGTTCGATGGTGAGAAAATTCATCATAGACTCGGTGGCATATTGGGCCGAAGAGTACCATCTGGATGGATTCAGGTTTGATCTCATGGGAATTGTTGACATAGAAACCATGAATCAATTGCGTAGAAGAGTTGATTTGATTGACAAAAATATATTTTTATACGGTGAAGGATGGATCGCTGCCGAATCACCCTTACCAGATCAATTTCGTGCCACCAAGCTCAATACCCCAAAATTGGAGCGCATTGCCTCATTTTGTGATGACATGCGCGATGGGTTGAAAGGGTCGCCATTTAATCGTTACAGCATTGGTTTTATCAGTGGTTTGACACTTCGGGAAGAGAAGATCAAATTTTCCATCATCGGAGCCATTCAACATCCGCAAATATTTTACGATTACGTTGACTCCTCGCGACAGTTCTGGGCCAACAGCCCATCTCAATGTGTCAATTATGTCTCGTGTCACGACAATTACACCCTGTTCGATAAGTTACAGTATTCCTGTCCGGAAGCCTCAATGGCAGAGATTGAACGAATGACACGCCTGGCCTTGGGGATCATCCTAACCTCTCAAGGAATTCCCTTTTTGCATGCAGGAATAGAGATGCACCGGACCAAAAGAGGGCATCACGACTCATATCGTTCGCCAGATGAGGTCAATCAGATAGAATGGGACAAGAAGTCGATTCATTTAGATCTATTCAGGTTTACAAAAAATTGTTTGGAACTGCGCAGACAACATCCTGCTTTCAGGATGAGGCGGAGTGAAGAGGTGAGGGAAAAGCTATGCTTTATCGGGAACTATATTCCTGGTGTAATCGTCTATGAGTTAAAAGATAACGCCAACGGCGATTCCTGGAAAACCATACTTCTTTTGTTCAATGGAAATAATTATTCGGTAGAAATGGCAGTTGCCGAAAAACGGTGGTTGGTGGTGGCTCAGAACGGGGAGATTCATCCACACGGGATGGGTCATGTCAACACGAGTCGTATCAGACTTCATCCCATTTCAATGATGATTTTGGCTGAAGAGTGAGCTTAACTGTATCCCGATAGGTCAAAAAGCTCCCAGAAGCAAGTTAATATCTGTATCAGAAATGGCGAGCATTTTGGCTATGTCGCGGTTGGTAAGGATGCCGTTGAGCAGGTACACTCCCTCGCAAAATCCCCTGTTTGCCTTGATGTATTCGGTTACACCACCCGATTGGCCAATACCAAGTAAAAGGGGAGTAAAAATGTTACTTGCAGCGATGGAAGCGGTTCTCGCCACCCTTGATTCAAGATTGGGGACACAATAATGGATCACTCCATGAACCTTGTAGGTTGGATTTCTAAGGGTAGTTACGCGCGATGTTTCGAAGCAACCTCCCTGAATAATATTCAGGTCGATGATGACAGAATTTTCCTTCATTCCTTCCACCATATCCTCAGGAACAATCATGTTCGGGACCTCGTTCATAGGCATGGCACCCAATACCACTTCGGCTGTTTTCAATGCCTTTCTGATTGCTTTGGGATGAAAAACGGAAGTAGAAAGATGCTGGCCCAACCTGGCCTTCAGGTTCATTAACTTGTAAATGGAATCATCAAAAACTTTGACTACGGCTCCAAGGGCCATGGCCGTTCTGGCTGCTTGTTCGGCTACTGTTCCGGAGCCGAGTATGACGACTTCCGAAGGTGCAACTCCTGTAACTTCACCCAGAATCACCCCCTTGCCGTTGATGGAACTAAGGAGTTCGCTGGCTACCACCATGGAGATATTTCCAACAATTTCGCTGCTTATCTGTACCATCGGTGAGATACCATGTTCGTCCTTTAAATATTCAAATCCAATGGCAGTTATCTTTTTGCGCATTAATTTTCGCACATATTCTGAGGTCATCAAGGAGAGATAGACAGGCGAAAAGAGCAATTGATTGCCTTTCATGAGTTCTGTCTCTTCGCAGGTATACGGAGCCATTTTCAAGACGATGTCACATTGAAAGATTTCAGCCGTATCCTGACAAATTACTGCTCCGGCATCGGCATAAGCCCTGTCGGAGTAGTTGGCCTCCTTTCCTGCACCCTTTTGAACAAATACATTGTGACCCTGTGAAACCAAGACTTCAACTGACTGCGGAGTTAGCGGGACTCGGAATTCCACCACATTTCCCGTATCCGGGAAACCGATGCTCAATTTGATGTTGCGTTTCCCGGGTTTATACAACTCTTCTTTGGGAATAAGTTTCTCTTTGGTCCATACAGAGAGGTTCTCTTCTTTGTGATTGCTCATTTTTGGTTCAATTAGATTCTATGGTCCTACTGTTTTGTGCTGTCTCCTGGATGAACACCTTCACTGTATTGACAGGCAGCAAGGACTCTACCAATTCGGGCCATTCCAAAAAACAATAATTGTCACTGAAAAAATACTCTTCGTAGCCAAGGTCATAAAGTTCCTCCAGATTGTTTAAACGGTAAAAGTCAAAGTGGTAAATCTCTTTGGAACGTTCTGTTTCATAAACATTTATTAATGCAAATGTGGGAGAAGTGACATAGTCGGTCACCTGAAGTTTTTCACACAAAGCCTTGATAAAAGTTGTTTTACCTGCACCCATTTTCCCATAGAAAGCAAAGATGCGATCGGCAGGATGAGCTTCTATAAATTTTTCTGCAACAGTATGTATTTCACCTAAGGAGTTGATCTCTGCCTTGAACATCTCGGAAGATTAAAATTAAAACAAATCATTCGTTTGCAATACAAGCACACATCATTTGTATTTACATTCAAGTTTAGCCTAAACTTAACTTTGTTCCCTCAATTTTAATAAATTTTTTTTGATATAAATCAGCTTCATACAATCATTTTTATCTTAATTTTGAAAAACACAAAAAATAAAACTATGAATATTCCATCGTCGCTAAAATACACCAAGGAACATGAGTGGCTTCGCCTTGAAGGGGAGTTTGCTTTCGTCGGAATTACAGATTTTGCCCAGGGCGAACTTGGCGACATCGTATTTCTTGAGATTGAAACATGTGGTGAATCCCTTCTTACCGAAGAGGTTTTTGGAACCATCGAAGCCGTCAAAACCGTGTCAGATCTTTTTATGCCTGTCTCCGGAGATGTGCTTGAGATCAATCCACTTCTTGAGGAGCATCCCGAATTGGTTAATTCGGATCCTTACGGCAAAGGTTGGCTTATCAAAATTAATGTGAAGGATGCCTCAGAATTGAACCATTTACTTTCGGCCGAAGCATATTCTGCCCTACTGGAAGGATAAATGTTAACAGACCATGGCAGGATCTGGCTGCAATGGACTGAGCCTGCCTTGAATCCCGTTTACAGCGGGATTTGTTGTTTGAAATACAATCATGGTTAAATTTTATCCCTTTGTGAAATTCTCAGCCAGGTTAAATCACAATTGGTGCTGAACAATATTGGCCAATTTTTCATTAAGTATTTATATTCAAATATTTAACTGTCTTTTTGCAAATGAAAATCTTATCTCTTTCTCTTTTATTGCTCGTACTGACAGTGTGCACTGCACGTTCACAGCGTCATGAATTATCGCTTGTCGATTTTGTCAATCCATTGATGGGAAGTGATTCTAATTACTCCTTGTCAAATGGCAACACTTACCCTGCCATTGCCTTGCCATGGGGGATGAATTTCTGGACCCCTCAGACGGCAAAAATGGGAGACGGCTGGGTGTATGCCTATGATGCCACCCATCTTCAGGGAATCAAACAGACACATCAGCCAAGTCCGTGGATTGGCGATTATGGCCAGTTTTCGCTATTTGCCGAGACAGGTAAGCTGATCATCGATGGAGAGAAACGAGCGAGTTGGTTTTCGCACAAGTCAGAAACCGCCAAACCTTACTATTACAGCGTATATTTGGCTGATTATGATGTAACTGCAGAGATAACACCTACTGAAAGAGCTTCAATTTTTCGTTTTACTTTCCCCGAAAACAAAAATTCCTTTCTGCTCGTTGATGCCTTCAACAAAGGCTCCTTCGTAAAGATTCTCGAGGCTGACAACAAGATTGTAGGTTATTCAACCAGAAATAGCGGTGGTGTTGCAGCCAATTTCAAGAACTATTTTGTCGTTCAGTTGGATAAACCTTTCGTGGAAGGAGAGGTTTGGAATGATACATCCATCGTGAAGAATATCAATGAATTGCAATCAGATCATGTTGGTGTCGCACTTCGTTTCGAGACGAAAAGAGGAGAGGTTGTTCATGCCAGGGTTGCCTCTTCATTTGTCAGCATCGCGCAAGCAGAGATCAATTTGAAAGAGTTGGGCAACGACACTTTCGATCAGGTATGTCAGAAGGGAAGAGAGATCTGGAACAAGGGTCTTTCGTCCATAGAAGTGGAAGGTGGAACTACTGATCAAATGAAGACCTTCTATTCTTGTTTGTACCGAACCATGCTTTTCCCACGAAAATTTTTCGAAATCGACGCCTCAGGAAATGTCATCCACTATAGCCCTTATGAGGGTAAAACATTGCCAGGTTACCTCTTCACAGACAATGGTTACTGGGATACCTTCCGTGCCGTTTTTCCCCTCTTCAACCTCATCCATCCATCGTTGAATGCCAAAATCCAGGAAGGAATGGTCAATACTTACGACGAAAGTGGCTGGCTGCCCGAATGGGCCAGTCCTGGTCACCGCAATTGCATGATTGGATCCAATTCGGCATCCATCATTGCCGACGCTTACCTGAAAGGAGGCCGTGGTTATGATATCAACAAGTTGTATGAGGCAGTGTTGAAAAACAGCGAAAATGCCGGACCTTTAAAATCAGTAGGGAGAGCCGGCGTAGCGTATTACAACCGTCTTGGCTATGTTCCATATGACGTGAAGCTGAACGAAAGTGCCGCGCGCACCCTCGAATATGCTTACGCCGACTGGACCATTCTTCAACTGGCAAAAGCCTTGAAAAGGCCGCAGCAGGAGTTGGATCTGTTTGCCAAAAGAAGTCAGAATTACAGGAATCTGTTTGACAAAGAGACCAAACTCATGCGGGGAAAGAATCAGGATGGGACCTTTCAAAAACCTTTCAATCCTTTCAAATGGGGAGATGCATTTACGGAAGGCAACAGTTGGCATTATACCTGGTGCGTATTCCATGATATTCAGGGACTTGCAGATTTGATGGGCGGTAGAAAAGAATTTGTAAAAATGTTAGATTCGGTATTTGTCGTACCACCGGTATTTGACGCCTCTTACTACGGCCAGGTCATTCATGAAATTCGTGAGATGCAAATTGCCAATATGGGAAACTATGCCCACGGCAATCAGCCCATTCAGCACATGATTTATCTTTACAACTATGCAGGTGAACCCTGGAAAACCCAATATTGGGTGAGAGAAACGATGAACAGGATGTACAATCCTGCTCCTGATGGATATTGTGGTGATGAAGACAACGGACAGACCTCTGCCTGGTACATTTTCAGTGCAATTGGTTTTTATGACGTTTGCCCAGGGTCTGATCAGTATATCCTTGGTGCTCCACTCTTTAAAAAGATAATTATCAATCTCGAAAACACTAAAAAAATAATCATAGAGGCACCTGAAAATTCAGCAGAGAACAGGTACATTCAGGAAATAACCCTCAATGGGAAACCCTATACAAAAAATTGGTTGAGCCACAGTGACCTGATGAAAGGTGCATCTGTCAAGATCAAAATGGGAAACAAACCAAACAAATTGAGGGGGACAAAGGAGGAAGATCTTCCCTATTCCTTTTCTACCGAGAAAAAGTGAGCTTCATGAACAAAGATTGTTCTTTACCCAAACTCTTTGCAGGATTATTTTTACTTCTGCTAAGCCATCAACCGGTTCTCGCAAAAGCAGTACAACCCGATAATAAAACTATCGGCAAGAGAACATTACGTCAGGGATTCTTAGCACCCCCTGATTCTGTGCGTCCTGGCGTCTATTGGTATTTCATGGATGGAAACATCTCCCGGGAGGGCATGACCAAAGATTTGGAGGCAATGAAAATGGCTGGTATTGGCAGCGTCATTTTTTTGGAAGTTAACGTCGGCATTCCAAGGGGCCCTGTCCTCTTCCTGAGTGCCGAATGGCAGGATCTCTTTGCCCATGCAGTTAGAGAGGCCGAACGACTTGGAATTTCACTGACGCTGGGTTCCGGGCCGGGATGGGCCGGTAGCGGAGGACCCTGGGTCGAACCAGAACAATCCATGCAGCATTTGGTGGCATCTGACACTTTGGTCAATGGCCCTATGCGCTTTCATGCACAACTGGCAGTTCCAAAACCCAGGAAACCCTATTTTGGCTATGGGGCGCTTACCGATACTTTGCGTAAAAAGTGGGAAACTTATTACCGTGATGTCGCTACTTTGGCCTATAGAACTCCCGCCGTCTGTGCCAAGATTCCCGAAATTGATGAGAAAGCACTTTTTTACCGCGCCCCTTTTTCTTCAGTGAAAGGGGTGAAAGGGTTTTTACCTGCCCCAGTAAATTATCCTGAAACAATCAATGGAACTTCCATTCAGAAAGACAGCATTCTGAATATCAGCAGTTTTCTTAATAAAAACGGTACCCTTTCCTGGGAGGTTCCGTCCGGCAACTGGACCATTCACCGGTTGGGAGTTCGCAACAATGGCGCCGTCACACGTCCGGCACCTCAACCCGGATTGGGTTTTGAATGCGACAAAATGGATACCGCCGCCTTCAACCTGCATTATGAAGCATTCATTGGCAAGCTTCTCCAAAAATTAGGACCCAGAAATCAGGCATCTGAAGGAGGTTGGAAAATGATTCACATCGACAGCTGGGAGATGGGGGCACAGAACTGGACTGCCAATTTTAGGTCTGAATTTCAAAAACGACGTCATTACGACCTGCTTCCGTTCTTGCCAATCTACGCAGGAAATATTGTGGGTTCCTGCGAAATAAGTGAACGGTTTTTGTGGGATATCCGAAAGACGGCCCAAGAATTAGTAGTCGAAAATCATGCCGAACATTTCAAGTCATTGGGCCGGCGAAGTGGTCTTCGGCTCTCCATCGAACCTTATGACATGAATCCGACGGCCGACCTTGAGCTGGGGGCTGTTGCGGATGTTCCCATGTGTGAATTCTGGAGTAAAAACTATGGATACAACACCTCCTTCAGCTGTATCGAGGCAACCTCTGTTGCCCACGTTCAGGGTAAGCCTGTGGTACAAGCTGAAGCTTTCACCGCAGAAAAATCGGAGGGTTGGAAACTGTATCCAGGAGCCATCAAAGACCAGGGCGATTGGGCTTTTGCCACAGGTATCAACAAATTTTTCTACCACACTTTTGCCCACCAGCCATTGGACGAGAATCTTAAACCAGGCATGACGATGGGACCCTATGGTGTACATTGGGACAGGAATCAAACCTGGTGGCCGATGGCCAAAGCCTACCATACATACATTGCACGCTGTTCTTACCTCCTTCAGCAAGGGAAAAACGTAGCCGATATCCTTTACCTCACACCTGAAGGGGCGCCCCATGTTTTCAGACCACCCTCTTCAGCAACAACCGGAAATGATACGCTACCCGATCGCAGAGGTTATAATTTTGATGGAGTTTCTCCCGGAAGGCTCTTGGCCGGTGCCTCTGTAAAAAATCACAAAATTTGTTTTGCCAATGGCGGAACCTACAGCTTACTGGTCTTGCCATCCATAGAAACAATGACACCAGAGTTGCTGATCAAGATTGAATCACTGGTCAGCGAGGGTGCCTGTGTCGTTGGAAGGCCGCCGAAAAAATCGCCCAGTCTTGTTAATTACCCCCTGTGCGACCAAGAAGTTGTCTCGACTGCCATGAAGATGTGGAAAAGCTATTCCATTCCAAAGGAACCTGAATGCATTTCCCATGGTTTGGGCTCCCTTTTTAGGAGCAGCGCCATCACGGTAGTTGATTCAATGAGACCCTATCCAAACTATGAAGTTACTGCGGACATCCTGAAACGCCTGAATATTAAGGAGGATTTCAGCTCCAATGGCCCTATCAGGTACGCACACCGAACACAGGAGGAGCTTGAAATATATTTTTTGTCCAACCGTTCAGGAGAAATTGTCTCACCAACTTGTCACTTTCGGGTTGATGAGGGGACACCCGAACTGTGGAATCCCCTTTCCGGAGAGATCCGATTGTTAAACAGCTTTCCCGGAGAAGATGGCATCACGTCGATTCCCATCCGGTTCGATGCACACCAAAGCTTTTTTGTAGTTTTTAACAAGAAAAAACCAATTTCGGCAGCCATTCCTTTGCAATTTGAGGACTTTCATGCTCAAAAAACCCTGCTTGATCTGGAAGGTCCCTGGAAGCTCTCTTTCGAAACCAAGCTTGGAGGACCAGATGAAATTCAGTTTGATCGTTTGGAAGACTGGAGCAAAAGGCCAGAGAAAGGGATCAAATACTACTCAGGAACTGCAAAATACCTGCATACATTTCTACTTGCCAAAGAGGCGATGGCTGAAGGTAAACATCTGTATATTAGTCTGGGAGAGGTAGAATGCATGGCAAAGGTCACCCTGAATGGGCACCCCCTCGGCACTCTTTGGACGGCTCCCTGGAGACTTGAGATCACCAAATACTTGAAAGTAGGTTCAAATATTCTGGAAATCGAAGTGGTCAATCTTTGGCCAAACCGATTGATTGGTGATGAGAACTACTTGTCTGATGGCATTGGCAAGGGCAAATGGCCCGGTTGGCTGTTAGAAAAGAAGCCACGAGCATCCGAGAGAACAACATTTGCCACCTACAACTTTTACAAAAAAGATGCACCTTTGTTAAAATCGGGATTGATTGGACCCGTTCGCATCCTCGGGGATGAATAACGATGAAGCGTGAAGCAAGCTTGTATGAGGCATATTTCAAAATTCAAAATTGCGGATGATGGTTTTGAAAAAACTGTCAACAAAATAGGAACAACAGAAACAAACCATTCAATTAACTACCTGTATGACAAGAAACTACCTCCTTTCACGTGCTTTCCAGATGCTTTTGGGGTTACCTTTTCTGCTCCTGCTTTCTTGTAATCAGGAACAAATTAAGGAGAGCAGCATCAATGACTTTGTTACTTTGCAATCCAAACTCCAGGATCCACCATCCGAATACCGAAGTGCTCCTCTTTGGGATTGGAATGACAAAATTACAGAGGAGGGGATTGATTTTCAGATGAAAAAATTCAAGGAAGGCGGTCTGGGTGGAATCTTTGTGCACCCGCGTCCGGGGCTAATCACGGAATACATCTCTGAAGATTGGCACCACCTGTTTGACTACACTGTCAGGAAGGGAAAAGAGTTGGGCTTGAAAGTCTGGATATACGATGAAAACAGCTATCCAAGCGGCTTTGCCGGGGGACATGTCCCCGCCGAAATGCCTGACTCCTATGTGCATGGAACAGGCTTAAGCTGGCAGGTTCAGGATACATTAAGGACAGATACGACCCATTATGAGACTGTTCTCAAACTTGATGGGACACATTTCAGGGAGATAACTGCCAATCTGAAAGAGGAGCAGGGGCGCGTTGGGAAATATTACCTATTTACAAAGACCTACAGTAAAAGAGCCTATTGGATGGGAAATTTTCCTTATGTGGACCTTCTCTACAAAGGAGTTACGCAAAAATTCATGGAGATAACCATGAAAGGCTATGAGAAGTACAACAGATCAGATTTTGGGAATACCCTGCCGGGGATTTTCACTGATGAGCCCAATTTGGAGGCCGCACTGGGTTCCAAAAACTCTTTCCGTTGGACCCCGGATCTCTTCGAAGAATTTCAAAAAAGATTTGGTTATGACTTGAGAATAAATCTTCCGTCGCTTGTAGATGAAACAGGCAACTGGAAGAAGATCAGGCATGACTATTACACGGTGCTTCTTGAAATGTTCGTAGACCGTTGGGCCAAACCCTGGGGTAAATACTGTGAAGAGAATCATCTTGCCTGGACTGGTCATTATTGGGAACATGGTTGGCCTAAACCAACAGATGGCTCAGACGAATCGTCCTTTTACATCTATCACCAGCAGCCAGGTGTGGACATGCTCGGCAACACCTACACTCCAGATGGTTTGGGAGGTCAGTTTGGTAACACCAGGGCCATTCGTGAATTGCATAGCGCAGCCAATCAGGCAGGTCGCAACAGGATGCTGAGTGAAACCTACGGCGGAGCCGGCTGGGAAATTAATTTTGCTAATTTCAAGAGGTTGGTTGACTGGGAGGTTGTTCTTGGGGTAAATTTTGTGAACCAACATCTCTCTTATTTTACCATCAAAGGAGTACGAAAATTCGATTACCCGCCAAGTTTTTCCTACCACGAACCCTGGTGGGGAAACTACAAACCAATGGGCGACTACATTGGACGTATCTCTATGGCGATGTCATCCGGTGAGCAAATTAACAGAACAGTCGTTATTCAACCCAATACTACCGCCTGGAGTTATTTCTCCCGGAAGGTCAAGAATGCGACCATCGACTCCATCCAAAACAATTTCAAGCGGTTTGTTTTTCAGCTTGAAAGGGCTCACTACGAATATGATCTTGGTTCTGAATTGGTGATGCGTACAATTGGTTCCGTGAAGAATGGCAAAATGGTGATCGGAAAACGCGCATACAGTCTGGTTGTGATACCGGCAACCATGGAAAATCTAGACCAGGGGACCTACAAATTATTGAAAGATTACCTCCTTCAGGGAGGAAGAATCCTCTCCTTCACCAAAACTATTCCAAGACTGGATGGGATTGAAAGCAAATTAAATGCCGAGTTGATGACCGCGTTCTCCAAACAATGGACCTATGCCGAAACTACGGGAGACGAAAAAGCCATAAAAGCCTTGGAGGATCCTGATTTTTATATCACTGAATCATTGCCACTTACAGGAGAACTCTACCACCAAAGGAGAATCCTCAAAGATGGGGAATTGTTATTTTTTGTCAATACGGATACTGCCCGCAATGTCGTTGCAACCATCACAGGAAATGGCAAGACGTTGATAAAAATGGATCTGGACAATGGCTCCTGCACAGAGGTTCCTGTTGAATGTGACAATGGTCAACTCACCTTCGATATCGAACTTCCTCCGATAGGAAGCGCCCTTTATTACCTAACCAAATCAAACACCACTGCCATTGCTGCTGCTGAGGTTGCATCCACTCCAAAAACAGATGCTTCAAACGAAAAATTCGTAGAGAATCCTGTGAATGAAAAAGTTGAAACAATCGTTAAGCAGCAGGCTGACAACGTTTTGGTACTCGATTTCGTCGATTTAAAGAGCAAAAGGCTCGATATGAAGGAGACCTACTTCATGAAGGCGATGCATGCCCTCTACGACAGCAGCGGGTTCAAGATGGGCAATCCCTGGCAACACAAGATTCAATACAAACAGGATTACATGGCTCTCGACACCTTTAAAGCCGGTTCAGGTTTCGAGGTCAATTACCATTTCAATATTTCCGATCGGGCAGATCTCAAGTCACTCTCTGCCATTGATGCTGTCGTTGAAAGAGCTGAATTGTGGGATCTTTACCTCAATGGCATCAAGCTTTCAAAAACCGAAAAATGGTGGATAGACCGGGATTTTTTCAGATTCCCGGTAGGAAATCTTCTGAAATCAGGCACCAATACACTTACCCTAAAAGCAGCCAAAATGTCTGTTCATGCTGAAATTATGCCCGCTTATCTGGTAGGCAATTTCCAACTAAATCCTTTGAAAAAAGGATTTGAAATGACAAGTGGTGGCCTCAATTCGTTGGGATCATGGAAATCGATGGGTTTCCCATTCTATTCTCAAAGTGTGATGTACTCCCAAAAATACAAAACGCTGAAAGCAGGAACATTTTACAAGCTCAAATTGAACCGCTGGAATGGGACCATGGCAGTGGTTTACCTGAATGGTGTAAAAACCGGATTGCTGACCACTCCTCCTTTCGAACTGGAACTCCCTGACAACATGAAGGCTGAAGAAAACACCATCAGTGTCGAAGTGATAGGAAGTTTGAAAAATACTTTTGGATTTTTCTACAAAAGTAGTTCCGGAAGATGGATCATCGGTCCGGGCGACTGGGATGTTGCACCTGCATCACTCCCTGCACCTGATCAATATTTCCTGATGGATTATGGGTTATTCCAACCCTTTGAACTGATCTCACACAACTAACTCTCAATTTCAAAAGTATGAAACGAACATGTTGATTCACAACATCCAAGAGAATGATCAAAATTTCGGCAACATGGAGTTCCATCCAACCAGTCAAATAAAAAATTTTACGTATGAAAAAGAATAGTTTCCATTTGATTTTACTGCTTCTTCTATGCAGTTCCTGCGATTTTTTCCTTGCGGGAAAAACGGCTTCCAATGAAAAAAGCTGGAAGGAACAACTGAATACAGAACTCCCCTTGTTGGGTCACAGAAACTGGATTCTGGTAGTCGACAAAGCCTTTCCAGCTCAGACTGCCAGCGGCATCAAGGTGATCAACACCGGAGAATCTCTACAGGATGTGCTGCAATATACTTTGCAAAAAATTGATCGTTCCATGCACGTGAGGCCTAACATATTTCTTGACAAAGAACTCGAATTCATCACGCCACAGATGGTTCCTTACATTGATAGTTATAAAAAACAACTCCAAAAGAACCTGAAAGATCTGGTGCCACTAACGCTGGTGCACGATTCAGTTTTTGTGAAAATTGACAAGGCTGCCAAACTGTTCCAGGTAGTGGTTTTAAAAACCGAAGAGACCATCCCCTATTCTTCCGTATTTATCCAGCTTGACTGCAAATACTGGGGCTCTGAAAATGAAAACGCTTTGCGGGAGTTGATGAAAAAATGAAGACTATCGAAAATATTCTCTTTGACCTTGGTGGAGTTCTTCTCAGATTGGACATGGGAAAAACCAGGTCTGAATTTGCCAAACTTGGGTGGAAAGAAGACGATTGGAAAGGCATCACGCACGACGGCTACCTAATCTTTGAAAACCTTGAAATAGGTTTGGATTCACCCGCCCAATTCAGGAAGACTTTAAAGCAGCTCCTACCGGGAAACCCTTCAGATCAGGAAATTGATTTTGCCTGGAGTGCCATGCTTCTGGGATTCCCTTCCGGGATTGTTGCCTATTTGAGCAAGCTGAAGGAGAAGTACAAGTTGTACGTACTCAGCAATACCAATGAGATTCACCTGCTAAGATTCACCGAACTTTTTGAGCAATCGACAGGAAAAACTTTCTCTCATTTTTTTGAAAAGTGCTATTTTTCGCATGAAATTGGATTCAGAAAACCGAATCCGGACTCTTTTCGCATGGTACTCGAAGATGCTGGCATTACTCCGGAGACCACTCTTTTTGTGGATGATTTGAAGGCCAATACAGATGCCGCCGCGAAACTGGGCATGAAAGTCCTTCACATTGAGGCTGGAACACTTTTGGAAACATTGCCTGATTATCTTGGGAGACTTAATCCCTCTTCTTAGGCTCTTTCCACTCGCCGTTCTCTTTGATGAGTTTCTTAAGCTCTTCCACCGCATGTTCAGTAGCCACATGCCTCTGAATCAATTTCTGGCCTTTGTAAAGGTTGATGGTTCCCTTCCCAGCCCCAACAAAACCATAGTCAACGTCACCCATTTCGCCCGGGCCATTTACAACGCAGCCCATCACTCCTATTTTGAGATTTTTCAGGTGGTTAAAACTCTTTTTAATTTCCGCAACGGTTTCACGAAGATCAAAAAGAGTTCGGCCACAGCCGGGGCAGGAGATAAACTCGGTTTTGGTCACCCTCATGCGGCTTGCTTGAAGTATCCCAAAAGACAAGTTTTTCAATTCGTTGTAACCAATATTGCCTTCGTTGGAGAGTAGAATTCCATCGCCATACCCATCAATAAAAAGTCCACCCAAGTCGGTACATGCCCTTAACAAGAGATCCTCATAGTTGTTTTTCTTGTAGGTGCGGTGAAGAATTACTGGTATTTTACAGATATGGGCATCGAGTTCGAGGAAAAATGCACGCATCTCAGCAAAACTGTTGAGGTTGTTGCTTTCCATGATCAGTACCATCTTCCGCTCCCGCTTCAATTTCTCAATGGTCTCCGGATTCTGTAATTTAAAACGGTCGTATTCGGCTTTGTGAACGCGAACAAACCGCATTTGATTGGAATAGAAATCGTTGTACAGATACTCCTCCAGACTTAAAATCGGAAATTCCTTTCCCGATTTGTCGATGATCTGTTTCCCATCGTAAAAATAGTCGGGTTCAGTTCCTGATCCTATGGATTTTATCTCATCCAGCCTGTAGTTGTTCAGATCGGCAATCACCACTACTGCTTTCTTTCCACCAATGTCATTCACGGGTCGGTTTGACCTTCGTTCGTACTCGAACGGATTGGTCTGAGCAACCATTGGTGCGGTGATAGGTGCATGGTTTTCCCGATCCCGGAACATATCAACCAATTTGCGGGCAAATGGAATCTCCTCCGCAGGATCTTCCGTCAGCGAAACACGAATGGTATCTCCAATACCGTCTGCAAACAAGGCACCGCTTCCCACTGCCGATTTTATTCGACCATCCTCGCCTTCACCTGCTTCAGTAACACCAATGTGAAAAGGATAGTTCAACTCTTCCTGCCGCATGCGGTAGTTCATCAGTCTGACGGTATAAACCATCATCCTGGTATTGCTTGACTTGATAGAAATTACAATATTGTGGTAACTCTGCGCTTTGCATATTCGAAGAAATTCCATGACCGACTCCACAATTCCAGCCGGTGTATCACCGTATCTACTCATGATCCGGTCGGAAAGAGAGCCCTGGTTGGCTCCGATTCTCAATGCCGTTCCATTTTCTTTGCACAGTCTGATAAAGGGAATAAAACGCTCCTCAATTTTTTTCAATTCAAGGCGATACTCTTCATCTGTATAATTCAACTTTATAAAAACTGCCCGTTTGTCGTAAAAATTTCCTGGATTGATCCTTACTTTGGCAACATGCTGGATGGCAATTTCGGCAGCAGAAGGATTGAAATGAATGTCAGCGCAAAGTGGTTGTAAATAACCTCTCCTGTCGAGCTCCCCGCGAATAATTTTCAGATTTTCAGCCTCACGGATTCCCTGAACCGTCACACGAACCAGATCTGCCCCAGCATCAATAATCCGGATGATCTGCCTGACTGTAGCCTCGGTGTCGTTGGTATCGGTATCCGTCATCGATTGAATCAGGATCGGGTGGCCTGCTCCCATGCGGGCAGAACCTATCCGCACCACCGAGGTGATCTGGCGTTTGAACTGAAGCAAATTATCGATGTAGTTAAAATTCTGGTTCATTTTATTTCACAAATCTTTCCGAAATACCAAGACAAATTTATCCTTTTATTTTGAATAAATTTGATCCCAAATTGTAACAACATGTCCATCATTGTTCAGGATGTTTCGAAATACTTCGGAGACCAGCCGGCCCTCGATAAAATCTCCTTTTCCGTTGATTCAGGCACCATTCTGGGAATCCTTGGACCCAATGGAGCAGGCAAGTCTACCCTCCTAAAAATCATCTCGGGTTATTTGGGGCCATCTTCCGGCACCATCCTTGTCAACGACCAAAAAGTCGACTTCGAAACCACCGCATTTAAAAGAATGATTGGATACCTGCCTGAGAACAATCCACTTTATCCTGATCTCTATGTCAGAGAGTACCTGGGACTGGTGGCCGGATTGTATAAAATCCCGAACCGAAAAAAAAGAATGGAAGAGATGATTGAGTTAACAGGATTGGGGAGTGAAATACACAAGAAAATAGGATCTCTTTCCAAAGGATTCAAGCAAAGGGTTGGTCTGGCTCAGGCCCTGATTCACGATCCGGCACTTTTGATCCTTGATGAGCCTACCTCTGCCCTCGATCCTGCCCAACTTGTCGAAATCAGACAATTGATTCGTGCCATCAGCACCAACAAGACGGTTCTACTGTCCACCCACATCATGCAAGAGGTGGAGGCCATCTGCGACAGGGTGCTCATTCTGAACCAGGGGAAAGTCGTGGCAATTGATACGCCAGATGAAATAAAGAAACTTGCACTTCAGAAAATTCGTAAGATCAATGTCGAATTCACCGAATCCGTTCCTCCCAATGTATTTGAATCGATACAAGGGGTTCTTAAAACAGAGCAACTCACTGAAAATAAATTTATTGTGTATGGTACAACAGCTGATATCAGACCCGACTTGTTCAGGTTGGCAGTGCAAAATAATTTGACACTCCTTACCTTACATGAGCAAGAGTCGAGCATGGAGAAAAGCTTTCTGGAGTTGATAAAATAGTATTTCAGTGCCTCTTACCTTTGATAATAACTTTAATTTCACGCTTCACTTTAGTCACTTTAGCACACCTTAATCAATGAGCAACTCACGATTTATTCTTACACTCTTGTTTCTGTCAGTTTCTGTAGCGACGAATGCGCAACCGGCCAAGAGAACCAAGGGTCAAAACAGATACCTGAGCACTTACGAATCCAGGACACTTTCGCCAAGTCAGACACCTGTTCTGCTTCCTTACAACCGTTGGATCGATCCGGCAGGAGCGCAAATTTTCTTCGGGAACAAGGAACTTGAAAACCATGCTTTGGATGTGGCACTCTCCCCAGATGAAAAATGGCTGGCCGTAGAGGGTCGTTACGAAGTTGTTGTAATTTCTACTGAATCGAATAAGATTGTGGCTACATTTTTGCTGAACGACTATTTCAAAGGCCAGTTCCGGATGAATACCTTTTCAGGAATTTGTTGGCGTCAGGAAGCAGCTTTTTCCCAACTTTTCTGGGGAGCAGTTGGAAAAGAGAATTCTTGTGTTGTGAAAGCGACCTGGGGAAACGGCAAATTTACGGATGCTGATTTTATTCCATTTACCAAGGAAGCTCCTGCAGAAACTGCCCTTGTCAACGAGGTGCTTTACCATGCCGAATCCGGGAAACCTGCGCTTTATGTGGTCTTAAATGGCAACAACAAGGTAGTAAAACTTGATCCTGATACCAAAATGGCAATTTGGTCGACACTTGTTGGTGTGGCTCCTTTCGGCATCAAGAAGGCGCATGGAAAATTATATGTCACCAACTGGGCAGGTGGTCAACCGGCCAAAGACGATAAGCTTGTGGCAGGCGTTCCCTGGGGAAATGCCAAGGTGAATGACCTGAATGGGGCTACCCGTGAAGGCACAGTTTCGGTACTCGATCCTGTTTCAGGTGCTGTATTGAAAGAGATCCCGGTAGGGTTACATCCCAATGACGTAGTTGCCAGTTCAGACGAAAAATTCGTCTATGTTTCCAATGCCAACAGCGACGCGGTCTCCGTCATTTCAACTTTGACAGACCAAGTGACTGAGACCATTTCTGTGAGACTCAATCCGAAAGAGAACAATTTCTGGGGAGATTCTCCGAATGGGTTGGCGCTTTCAAAAGACAACCAAACACTTTATGTTTGCAATGGCTTGGACAATGCACTGGGAGTGGTTACCCTGGGAGAAAAATCTGCAACCGGATCGACCTCGAAAGTAAGTGTCACAGCCGGGTTCATTCCAACCGGTGCTTATCCGGGAGCTGTTGCTGCTTCCAAAAATAACCTCTTCTACATAGCAAATATTGAAGCAGGAAGTTCAACCATCCCGTTTTACACAGAAGGTTCAACAAAGGCAAAATACAATTCGCACAAAGAGCTTGGATCGGTGTCAATCATCAATCTGCCGGTCAAAGATGAGTTGAAAGCATACACCAAAAGGGTGATTGCCTCCAACCAGCATTTCAGACTTGACTTAACAGCAAAACTGCCGCGAAAAGATGCAATACCGGTGCCGGTGCCCGAGAGAGTAGGAGAGCCCTCCGTGATCAAACACGTACTCTACATCATCAAGGAAAACAGGACCTACGATCAGGTGCTGGGAGACATGAAAAAAGGTGATGGCGATTCAACACTGGCTGTTTATGGGAGAAAAGTGACTCCCAATGCACATCAGCTTACCAGTCAGTATGTTTTGCTCGACAACTACTATGCATCCGGAAAATGTTCTGCCGAGGGGCACCAATGGACAGATGCTTCCATCGTGACTGATTATGTTGAAAAATCGGTAAGGGCCTGGATTCGCAGTTATCCACATGTTCAATACGATGCACTCGTTTACGCTCCTACCGGATTCATTTGGGACAATGCCCTTGCACATGGGAAAAAAGTAAGGATCTATGGAGAAGCCTGCCTGTGCGAATTTGCACCCGGGCAAACCTGGAGCTCCATTTACAAGGGATTCCTCAACCATGATAAATTAGCATTTCACAACAAGACTACCATTCAACCCGTGGAAGCTATTCTGAGTCAGGATTTCCCCTCTTCTGACAACCACCTGGTATCAGATGTTCAAAGAGCCGATATTTTTGCGAATGAGTTGAAAGGCTTTGAAAAACAGGAAGGCGACCAACTCCCCGAATTGATGGTGATGGCACTTTCCAACGACCATACAGCCGGAACAAGACCCGGAACCCCTACTCCACGTGCCATGGTCGCTGACAATGATCTTGCTTTGGCACAAATTGTTGAGGCGGTCTCCAAAAGTAAATTCTGGAAGAATACCGCCATTTTTGTGACCGAAGACGACTCACAAGATGGTTGGGACCATGTATCTGCTTACCGCACAATCGGGATGGTGATCAGTCCTTATTCCAAAACAGCCTCGCTGGTCCATACCAACTACAACCAGGTTTCGATGGTACGAACCATCGAGCAGATACTCGGACTTCCTCCCATGAATGTGATGGATGCTACTGCGATGCCAATGTTTGATGTTTTTTCAGCAAAGGCCGATTTGACAGCATACCAGGCTCTTCAAAATGAAATACCGCTCGATGAGATGAATCCCGACCTTCGCAGTCTGAAAGGAACGGCACTCCATTATGCCAAAAAGAGTATGGAGCCCCAATTCGATGGAATTGATGATGGAGACGAGGAGCTCTTCAACAAAATTCTTTGGTTTGCCGCCAAAGGGAAAGAGAAATATCCCCGTTCAAGAGAGTGGCTAAAGTGAGCTAAAGTGACTAAATTTCATAAAGTTGGGAAAATTATCATTGAAACACTGAAACTTTAGTCACTTTAGTCACTTGGGAGTTATAGGAAATATTTTTACATTTGTGCCGTGGACGGATTTGATTGATTGCAACCACGGAAAAAAATGCTAAAACAAAAGTGTATTGACTTCCCCTTCAATCATCCATCCCACTTAGTTTTATTCATCCGTCACCTTAAAAAAGTGGCACAATACTTTTAACTATGGGATATCTATTTACCTCAGAATCAGTATCAGAAGGCCATCCCGACAAAGTAGCCGATCAGATTTCGGATGCAGTATTGGATGCTTTCCTTGTACGCGATCCAAAATCAAAAGTTGCTTGTGAGACGATGGTAACAACCGGACAAGTCATTTTGGCCGGAGAAATAAAATCTGAAACCTATGTCGATGTGCGGGAAGTCGCCCGAAAAGTGATCAACAAAATCGGTTATACCAAGGCTGAATACCAGTTTGATGGCGATTCTTGTGGCGTATTGACTGCCTTACACGAACAATCACCAGATATCAACAGGGGTGTCGACCGTGTCGAACTTGAAAACCAGGGTGCCGGCGACCAGGGGATGATGTTTGGCTATGCCTGCAGCGAGACCGACAATTTCATGCCGCTCCCACTCGAACTGGCCCATGCCATGCTCAAAGAGCTTGCCAAAATTCGCAAGGCAGGCAAGGAGATGACTTATCTCCGCCCGGACGCCAAATCTCAGGTTACCATCGAGTACGACGACAACAACCATGCTGTCAAGGTCCATACGCTTGTCCTTTCGACACAACACGATGAATTTGACAAAGATGATGTAAAGATGTTGGCCAGGATTAAGGAAGACGTTCAAAATATCCTGATTCCTGCCACCAAGGCCGTACTTCCGCTTCGAATTCAGAAACTTTTTGAACCGGGTTACATTCTGCATGTCAACCCTACCGGGAAGTTCGTCATTGGAGGCCCTCATGGCGACAGCGGTTTAACAGGCCGCAAGATCATCGTCGACACTTATGGCGGCCGCGGCGCCCATGGCGGTGGAGCATTTTCGGGAAAAGATCCTTCAAAAGTAGACAGGTCAGCAGCTTACGCGGCCCGTCACATAGCCAAAAACATGGTTGCAGCAGGAATTGCCGGCGAGATGCTGGTTCAGCTTGCCTATGCCATTGGGGTCGCCCAACCTGTCAACATCTATGTAAATACCTATGGTTCGTCAAAAATTGACCTCCACGACAACGATATAGCCAACAAGATCGCCACTTTGTTCGACCTTCGTCCATATGCCATTGAGCAGCGTTTGAAATTGCGCAATCCAATTTACGAGGAGACTGCATCTTATGGACACATGGGACGCACTCCACGAACCATCACCAAACATTTCGAATCTGCCTATTTTGGCAACCTCACCAAAGAGGTCGAATTGTTTACCTGGGAAAAGTTGGATTATGTTGCACAAATTAAGGAAGCCTTCGGGTTGTAGGTTGTTTGTTAATTGTCACATCTTTAAATAAGTCAAAAGATCCTCCCGGCCTGTGTTGCTGAGGGGATCTTTCGCTTTTAGCATTGTTAAAAACAAAGTATCATTCGTTTTTCTTCCGAAAACAGTGTAACTTAGGCTAAGTTGATCCACTTCATACATCCCAATTCAATCGTCACCTCAGATGCTTCTCAACGATTTTCTCTCTCTTTTCTATCCCCGATTGTGCGCAGGATGCCAGACCTCTCTTGTTCGTGGAGAGAAGGTGATTTGTTTGGGTTGTGAAGCGGATTTACCCAAAACGGGATTTGAGAAAACGGCAGATAATCCCGTTGCCCGGCTATTTTGGGGCAGAACCGATATTCAGTTTGCCACCTCCTTCTGTAGTTTCGACAAGGGTGGTATGATGCAGCATCTCATGCACCAGCTCAAATACAAGGGAGCAAAGGAAGTAGGGGACAAACTTGGGATGCTGCTTGGTCAGGATTTGATGCGGTGCATCCCTTACCAGGATATTGAACTACTTTTGCCGGTGCCATTGCATCCTAAAAGGGAACACAAGCGAGGTTACAACCAGAGTGCAGAGATTGGCAAAGGGATGTCAACAGTCATGGGAATAGAGTTGATGGTCGGGAATTTGGTACGGAACCACTATTCTGTCACCCAAACCAACAAAAGCCGGTTCGAGCGATGGGAAAACGTAAAGGAGCTGTTTGGGGTTAGGAAACCTGAGCTCCTGGAGGGGAAACGCCTGCTTTTGGTCGATGATGTCGTTACGACAGGCTCTACCCTCGAGGCCTGTGCCAATACCTTGCTCAAGATCCCGGGTACCAGCGTAAGCATCGCCACCTTGGCCTATGCATAAAGAATGTGACCCATTGAAGGTTATCTTGCAAAATAAATCTGAATCTTCATTCCTTTCCCCACTCGAAGGCCTCATTTTCTATTCCCATCAAATCTAGCACCCTGTTTACCACGGTATCAACCAAATCCTCCATGCTCGTTGGGAGTGAATAAAAAGAGGGCGAAGCTGGAACTACGATGGCACCAGCTTCGGTAAGGGTGGTCATGTTGCGAAGATGGATGAGGTTGTAAGGCAATTCACGGGGAACGATTATCAATTTCCCTCGTTCCTTGAGGATAACATCGGCAGCCCTTGTAATCAAATCATCAGATATTCCGGCCGCTATCCGCCCAAGCGTGCCCATCGAACAAGGAATGATTACCATGGTATCATAACCTGCCGAGCCAGAAGCAAAGGGGGCATAAAAATCTTTAGGTTCGAAAATCTGATAGGGAATGGTCTCCGAATTTACCTCCTCATTCAATTCATACTTCCAAATACCCCGAGCGTTGGTCGACAAGACAACCCCGCAAGCCTCAGGTTGACTCTTTTCGACGCTAAGTTTGGCGATCAGACGCTTCGCATATACCGACCCGCTTGCACCTGTGACGGCTATGATTATTTTCTTTCCCATGGTCCTATTTTTTACCAAAATTACTAAAAAGGTGGAGATTAACGCGGAGACATCCCACACGCAAAGGGCCAACCGACGAAACAACAATACGATGAAGTTAAATTTGTATTACTTTCCAATCTTTTCCATCATCCAATTTGATTGTTCCAAACCATATTTCTTAAATTTATCCCTTGTTGAAAACCAATTAACCATCCAAAATGAATGATGATCATCTGATAGGCGCCAAGATTACTGCCATTCGGCAAAATAAAAAAATTACGACTGAGGAGTTGGCCGAACGGGTTGGCTTTACAAACAAAATGATCGAAAAAATGGAAAGCGGGCAAGCCATTCCTTCCCTTGGGCACCTGATCAAAGTAGCCAGGGTTTTGGGAGTTCGGCTGGGCACTTTCCTCGACGACCTCGACAACCTCGGACCTGTCATCACGCGAAAGGGGGAAAGCCGGACGGGAGGGGATTTTTCAACTTCCAACAATGAAACAGGATCACCTTTGACTTTCCATCCCCTTGCAGGAGACAAATCAGGCAGACATTTCGAGCCCTTATTGATCGACATTGAACCTTCTTCCACGCCAGTGACAAGACTCTCTGCCCACGAAGGGGAGGAATTTATTTTCGTCCTCTCCGGTGCCATCGAAATATCTTACGGCAAAGAATGTTACTTACTCAACGAGGGAGACAGCATCTATTACGACTCTGTCATCGATCACCATGTTCATTCGGCCAACAATGCCCCCGCAAGGATTCTGGCAGTCGTCTATGCACCATTTTAGGGGACAATCAGCGACCGTATTGGACTTTTGATCAGATACGACGGGTCAAGACGAAACAAAATAATTTCTATCCATAGCATAAAACCAATCACAGTAGCATTACAATTGACTGTCATGCAATTAATCGACACCACCTTTGGCCAGTTCCTCGACAAATGGGCCACATTGACTCCTGAAAAAGAATTTATTGTTTATCCCGACAGGGGACTTCGGTTTTCTTATGCCACCTTCAACGAAAGAGTCAACAACCTGGCCAAATCGATGCTTCACCTGGGAATCAACAAAGGTGATAAAGTCGGAATTTTTGCCAACAATGTACCCGACTGGCTCACCTATTTCTTCGCTACGGCCAAAATTGGCGGCGTACTCGTGACCATCAATACCAACTACCGCACCCATGAGCTTGAATACCTGATCCGAAATTCTGACTTGCATACACTTTGCCTTGTGAACGGATGGCGTGACAGCGACTATGTTCAGATGATCTATGAATTGGTTCCTGAATTAAAAGAGAGTCAACGCGGATATCTGAGATGTGAGAAATTTCCTGAACTCAAAAATGTGGTTTTCATGGGGCCTGAAAAGCACCGGGGCATGTTCAATACGCCCGAACTGATTCTTCTTGGCAGTCAGCTGGATGACAGCCCCCTGTTGGCCATCTCTGAAACTGTTGGTTGCCACGATGTAGTGAACATGCAATACACTTCAGGAACAACAGGCTTTCCAAAGGGAGTCATGCTCACCCACCACAACATCCTTAACAATGGCAATGCCACGGCATCCTGCATGAATTTTTCAGCCGACGAGCGGCTGTGCGTCTGTGTTCCACTCTTCCATTGTTTCGGATGTGTTCTGGCACTCTGTTCGGTGATCACTTGTGGAGCGACCATGGTACTGGTGGAAAATTTTGATCCGCTGACAGTGCTGGCTTCCGTTCAGAAGGAGAGATGCACCGCCTTGTACGGGGTGCCAACCATGTTCATTTCGGAACTCAACCATCCCATGTTTTCACTCTTTGACCTGAGTTCCCTCCGTACAGGAATCATGGCAGGATCATTGTGCCCTATCGAAACAATGAACAATGTAATGGAGAAGATGAACCTAAGAGAGCTGATCATCGTTTACGGCCTTACAGAAAGCTCTCCCGGCATGACTGCTACCAGGGTTACCGATACCCCTGAGATCAGGTCTACTACTGTTGGGAAGGCCTACCCCGCCGTAGAAGTGAAAGTCGCAGATCCTGAAACAGGGCAAGAACTTTCCCCAGGCGAACAGGGTGAATTGTGCTGCCGTGGATACAACGTGATGAAAGGCTATTACAAGAATGAAGAAGCTACCGCGAAGGCCATTGATGCAGAAGGCTGGCTTCATTCCGGCGATTTAGGGGTCATGGATGAAAATGGATATTTCCGGGTTACCGGAAGAATCAAAGACCTGATCATCCGCGGAGGCGAAAATATCTATCCGCGTGAAATTGAAAATTTCCTCTATACACACCCCGAAATTGAGGCAGTAGAGGTGGTAGGCGTCGCAAGTGAGAAATACGGTGAAGAGGTAGGTGCATTTATCAAGCGAAAAAATTGCTCAGAACTGCGCGAGGAGGATGTGGCCGATTTTTGCAGGGGGAAAATCTCCCGATTCAAAATTCCCAAATACCTGTTCTTCCTCGATGAATTCCCCATGACGGCCAGTGGAAAGATTCAGAAATACAAACTTAGGGAGATGGCACTTCAATTGATAGCACCACCTAAAAGTCATACCTCAGACCCGCAATAGGAACCAGACCAATCAGCTTCTTGTCTGAAGCAGCAATGGCACCGCTGACATAACCAAAGGTTCGTCTGTAAACATTGTGTTGGTTCAGCAAATTCTGTATATCGAGGGAGAAGTTAAATGCCGATTTTTTTCGGTTCATCCTAAAGTTCACGCCCACATCCATCCTGTCGAAGGCAGGCAGATGACTTGCAAAAGTTTGCCCCGCTTCGTACACAATTCCTTTCTTCACGCTGCTCAGGACATAACTCGGTGGAGTATACCTGTAACCGCCCCTTGCCATGTTCCTCAGATTAAAGCCAAGGGTATTCTGCCTGAACTTTCCAACCTTGAACTCTTTGCCGCTGACGAAATTGAAAACGTAATTCGAATTGTAATATGTTGAATACCAGTTTGAATTGGAGGCTTTGTAGTTGGAGTCGAAAAGTGAAACAGTAGCCAGAATGTAATAATTGTGAGAAAAAGACTTGTCTACAGTCAATTCAATTCCCTTGTTTTCGGAGCACCCATCGCTTTCGAGATCAATGTCAGGCATTCCATCAGAAATATTTACCATCGAGAAGGTATTTGAAACTGAGACGCTGGTGGGGACATGGTACAAATGCTGAAAATATCCTTCCAGCGAAATTCGCAGGTCATTGGAAAAAGATTTTCTGTAGCCTGCCACCAGGTGAAAGGCCTTGGTGGTCTTCAAATCGCTGTTGATGGTAGAACGGTTGGTTGTCCCGGTCTTCACCCTGAAATAATAGATGGGAAGAGGTTCCTGCCTCGAATAGATGCCTGTTCCAAAATTAATTGATTGGTTTCCCTTTAGGTTAAAAATCAAACCCAGGCGTGGTTCGAAAGTAAGTTCATTGTTCACGGAGGTATAAGTAGAATGCAGCGCAGGAGTCAGCTCAAAAAAATCGGCCGGTTTAAATTTCCATTGCAGGTAAGCCTGGGTGTAGTAACTCTGCGCCTTGCGGTTTACCAAGGTATCGAATCTTTGAGCATTCTGCCGTCTGATGCTGAACATATCCGCAAAGGTCCTGTGGTATTCCAGCCCTATTCTCAATGAGTTTTTAGCGTCCACTTTTCGGTTGACCATCACAGAAGTTCTAAGAACTGGTGAGACGAACCAATCTTTTTTGTTCAGGAGATGTACCATGTTTGTATCCACAACTCCTTCATGCCAGTTCTCCATAGCCCTTGTAAATCCGATGATTGTTCGGACGTAGGTTTTTCCGTCTCTAAAATTTTTTAGGTGTCTGACACCTATAACAGTGAGACCATCCTCCTCCACAAACTCATCATTTCTAATTCCCTTGAGAATATCGGCCTTATTTTGTGAAGCCTCGTTCCCCGTGTTACTTTTGCCCCCTACAGAGAAAAGTTCCAGTTCGCCCAGCCTCTTTCCCCTAAAGTTCATCTTAAATGTCCAGTCGAGGGAGCTAGGGACAATGCTCAAGTCCTGGATGTCGATGATTCCGTATTTCTGCAAAAAATTGAAATTGGCATAACGCATGTTGAAGAGAAAGGAGTTGTCGGATGTTTTGCCGACCGGACCTTCTGCGGCCGCTTCTATTCCTACAACACTCAGCTGAAGCCCATATTCGTGTTTGTCTGTGTTGCCTTTCCTGAGTCTCAGATCCATCACACCGGAGAGTGCATTCCCGTATTCGGCAGGGAAAGCACCCGTATAAAAATCAAAATCAGCCAGCACGTTGGTAGAGATCATGGAGTAAGCGCCACCGTTGTTGCCGACTCCACTGGCCAAATGGTTGGGATTTGGAATTTCAAGTCCTTCGATTCGCCACAACAAGCCCCTGGGGGAGTTGCCCCTTACCACAATTTCGTTGCTTTGGTCGCTGTTGGCACTCGTTATTCCGGCGAAGTTGGCCACCATCCGAAGTGGATCATAGTAACCACCTGCAAACCTGGTAGCATCCTGGCTCTGGAGTGTCCTGACACTCGAGCCGCTTGCTGGTGTCAACCAGGTCTGTCTTCCTGCAGAGACCTGAACTTCTTGCGTTTCATAAACTTTCGCATCCATGCCAACCTCAAGCACGACCTCTTTACCCGTCCCTACTTGAATATTTTGAATCAGTTTTGACCCATAGCCAAGGTGGGTAACTACAATGTCCCATCTCCCGGCAGGAACTTTTAATTTGAACTGCCCGTTGGTATCCGTGAAGACTGCGTAACCTGAAATTGGTCCCGAGAATGTTAGATTGGCCTCTGCAATGGGTTGCCTGGTCTCCTGGTCACGAATGGTACCCTTGACTGTTTGCAGAAAATTTTGTGCTGTCAAAGTTGCGGAAACGATAAAAAAAACGAACAAAAAGGCAAGCGCTTTCACTCGTAAATATTTGTTAAATATTTGAATATCTGGAAGTACTCATGGAACTCGCAGGTAAATTTACATTGCCTTTTGTGGGTTTTGCCTGTGCTCGTTTCAAATGAAATCCTGCCTTTTTGTTCGTTTGTGCCGTACCCATGATAAGGAGTAGCTACTCAAGGTAAGTATAGCCATACAAGCCCGACCTGTAATTCGATAAGAACTCTTTACCCTCTTCGGCCGAGATGATACCCGATTTGACGGAGGAGGTCACCCAGGTTTCGACTGTACGAACCAGTTTTTTCGGATTGTACTGCACATATTCAAGTACCTCTGCAACTGTTTCACCATCAATTACCTGATCGATGTTGTACCCTTTTTCATCAACAGAAACATGGACTGCATTGGTATCTCCAAAAAGATTGTGAAGGTCGCCGAGAATTTCCTGGTAAGCTCCTACCAGGAAGACGCCTATGTAGTAAGGTTCTTTTGGCTTAAGTGAATGGACAGGAAGATTGTAGGACTGGTTACGTGCTGAAATGAAATTTTCGATTTTCCCATCTGAGTCGCAGGTGATGTCCTGAATAGTAGCCGTTCGATCGGGTTTTTCATCCAGCCTGTCGAGTGGGATAATTGGGAAAATCTGGTCAATGGCCCACGAATCAGGGAGTGACTGGAAGAGAGAGAAGTTACAGAAATATTTATCCGACAACAATTTAGGCAATGTTAGAAACTCTTCTGGTACATGCTTCATCCCATTAACCATTTGGGTGGTCTCTTTGGCGATGGACCAGAACAGTCTTTCAATTTTTGCCCTCGTTGAGATGTCCAATAGTCCAAGGCTGAAGCGATCGAGCGCCTCTTCACGAATCTGTTGGGCATCGTGCCAGGTCTCCAGCATCCTGGGTTGATTGAGGGTATCCCAAAGCGAATAGAGCTCTCTCAAAAGCTCATGGTCATCCGGATTCACAACTTCCTCATCTTCCCACCTGGGGAGTGTGGTCGATTCGAGTACTTCGAAAACCAGTACCGAATGGTGGGCCGTAAGTGAGCGACCCGATTCGGTGATGATATTTGGATGGCGGATACCGTTTTTCTCACTTACATCCACAAGGGTCGAAACGACATCGTTCACATACTCCTGAATGCTGTAGTTGACACTGCTTTCGCTGGAAGATCTCGTCCCGTCGTAGTCGACGCCCAATCCACCACCAATGTCGACATAGTCAATAAAAAAGCCATTTTTATGAAGCTGTACATAAAACTGGGAAGCCTCACGCATGGCCAGTTTGATGCGGCGAATCTTGTTTACCTGACTGCCTATGTGAAAGTGAACCAGGTGAAGGCAATCCTTCATCTTGTTTTTATCAAGATAATCAAGTGCTTCGAGTAATTCGCTGGAGGTTAGTCCGAACTTGCTGCCATCGCCTCCCGAATCTTCCCACTTGCCGCTTCCGGTGCTTGAAAGTTTGATGCGAATGCCGAGATTTGGCTTGATTTTAAACTGCTTGGCAATTTTCACAATCAGCTTCATCTCACTCAGTTTCTCGATCACAAGGTAGATGCGACGACCCATTTTTTGCGCCAGAAGCGCCAGTTCAATGTAATCCTCATCTTTGTAACCGTTGCAGATGATCAGCGAGTCGTTGTCGGTATTGATGGCAATTACGGCATGAAGTTCAGGTTTGGAACCTGCTTCAAGTCCGATGTTGAATTTTTTTCCATGGGTGACAATCTCCTCAACCACAGGCCTCATCTGATTCACCTTGATCGGATAGATGATGTAATTTTGGGCATTGTAGCCATACTCTTCTGCAGCAATCTTGAAACAGCTCGCCATCTTTTCGATCCTGCTGTCAAGAATATCAGGGAACCGAAGCAGCACAGGCGTTGAAACATCCCTCAGTTGCAGCTCTTCGACCAATTCCATAAGATCTACCTCCACCCCATTTTTTCGCGGAGTGACCACGACATGACCTTTCTCGTTGATAGAAAAATAGTTGACTCCCCATCCATTGATGTTGTACAACTCCGCAGAATCTTCGATACGCCATTTTCTCATTTCACTAACTTCTTTTTCTGGTTACAAATCGGAACAAAGGTACAAAATATGTTTATTTAAAAGGTTAAAGGCTAAAGACTAAAGGCCAAAGCTAAAAACACCTGTTACTTTCCATTTCTACCTGAAATAGGAAACCGCTACCCCTTCCCTAATTGTTAAAATCATGATTCCAAATTGCCTCCGGCAAACTGACATGATCGTAAGCCTGGTTTCTCAACTGGGGAGTAAAACCAGCATCTACAATACATTTTTGCATCTCAGTGGCATTCATTGAAAATTTGGCTCCTGCGGCAGAAACAACATTTTCTTCGATCATGATAGAGCCCAGGTCGTTGGCCCCGGCATGCAGGGCCAGCTGCCCCGTCTCCTTGCCTACCGTGAGCCAGGAGGCTTGAATATTTTCGAAGTTGTTCAGCATGATCCTGCTGATGGCGATCATCCTGATGTAATCTACAGGCAGGATGGGTTTGAATGCTTTGCTTTCACCGAGAAGCGTCCCTTCCGACATGAATGGCCATGGAACAAAGGCCTTGAAACCAGGACTACCGGTTGGCTTTTGTTCCTGCAACTCGCGCAACCGCACCAGATGTTCCATTCTTTCGAGGATGGTTTCGATGTGGCCGAACATCATGGTAGCAGAGGTAAGCAGGTGCATCTGGTGGGCCTCCTTCATCACTTCAAGCCACTCGTCTGATGAGGCTTTCCCGGGAGAGATCTGCTTCCTGACTCTGTCGCACAAGATCTCCGCCCCAGCACCTGGCAGGCTATCCAAACCGGATGCCACCAGCTTTTCGAGAACTTCCCGGTAGGGCATTCTCTCTTTTCGGGCAATGTGCACAACTTCCGGTGGCCCAAGCGCATGCAATTTTACCCCCGGATAGTTGGTCTTGAGCTCACTGAAGAGATCCGTGTAAAATTTAAGCCCATAGCGCGGATGCATTCCTCCTTGTAGCAGCAACTGATTTCCCCCCAGTTGAATCATCTGCTCAATCTTTTGGCGGTACTCTTCCATCGTGGTGGTATAGGTTCCCTCTCCATTGATCTTCCTGTGAAAATTACAAAAGGTACACCCTGAAATACAGATGTTTGTAATGTTCACATTTCTATCAATCATCCAGGTGACTACCTTACCGGGATGGTGCAATTGCCTCAGGTGATCCGCAACCCAGATCAGGTCGGCGGTTGAAGCCTCCGTAAAGAGCAACTCACCTTCCGCTGCCGACAGCGACCCGAGCTGCATTGCTCTTAGAAATATCTCGGAAAACATATTATTTGACAATTTATATTAACAATTTGGCATTTATTTTGTTAAGTAAGATATGTGTAAAAAGAGATCAATCAATTGTTCTTATCTTAACTTTTATTGGGTTAAAGGTAGTAATTTTGAACCAAAGCCTTTTGAAAGTTCATTCACAGCTGAAGGCTGCGCATCGACCGGCCCGGATAGAACCGGCAAGTTGTTTGCTCCAGAATTAATAACAAAATAGTTACCAGGAAATTACGCATTCAAAATAAATTAGTACCAACAAAAAGATTCATGGATATAAAGAAATACATTTCAGGAACTCCCCAGCAAAACCGCGTCTTCCTAATCAAGGAGAAGGAGGTTTCGTTGCAGATCTCACTCAGCGAAGAAGAACTAACCTATCTACTTGACAAGCTGGATAACGATCAGCATCTCATTGAAATTAACCGATTTACATATAAATTGTCAATCGTCAATGTTGTTTCACCTGCCGACGAAAACCTGCAGTTGGAAGCCTGGAGAAGGAGGGGAAATGAGGTAGCACAATGGAGCAAGACCGAGAAAATTCAATGTCTTCAAGTTACTTCTTTCCTTGGTAGTAAGGAAGACCTGCTCGCCTTCGTTGAGGGAATGATCCTGGGCAGTTATCAATTTCTAAAATACCACTCAAAGGCAGAAAAATTAAGAAGCTCGCTTCAGGAGATTTCCATTGATTCGGAAGAGCTATCCAACCAGGATCTTGAGCGCCTTTCCAACATCAGCAATGCTGTTTGCAAGGCCCGTGACCTTGTTAATGAACCGGTGATTGGCCTGGACGCCGAAAAATTGGCCCTCGTTTTTAAGGAGATGAGTGACGAAGCAGGCATATCATGTCAGGTATTGGATAAATCACAGATCGAAAATTTAGGCATGGGAGGGTTACTGGCCGTTAACAAAGGCAGCATTGATCCACCTACCTTTTCCATTCTTGAGTGGAAACCTGCCAACGCAGTGAACAGTCGGCCCATCGTTCTGGTTGGGAAAGGCGTCGTATTTGATACCGGTGGTTTGAGCCTGAAGCCTACGCTCAAATCGATGGACTACATGAAATGTGACATGGCGGGTGCTGCAGCTGTCGTTGCCGCCATCTGTGCAGCAGCCAGAAACCTGTTGCCACTTCATCTGGTCGCGTTGGTACCGGCGACAGACAATAGGCCTGGAGGCAATGCCATCACCCCCGGTGATGTGATCACCATCTCCAACGGTGCCACTGTGGAGGTATTGAATACAGATGCAGAGGGCAGGCTTATTCTGGCGGATGCACTCTGTTATGCCAAAAGGTACGACCCCATGCTGGTCGTAGATTTGGCAACCCTCACGGGCTCGGCCGCCATGACACTTGGCATTCATGGCATTGCGGCCATGGGGCACCAATGTGATGAGTGGATGTATCTGCTCAAAAAGGCTGGGAATCATGTAAACGAACGAATCGTGGAATTGCCGCTCTGGGAGGAGTACGATGAATTGATCAAATCCAGCATCGCCGACATGAAAAATATTGGAGGAAGCGAAGCCGGTGCCATCTCTGCAGGAAAATTTCTGCAGCGTTTTGCCGATTTCCCCTGGATCCATCTTGATATAGCAGGTCCTGCATTCCTTCATGCACCCGATCATTACCGGACCGTTGGCGGGACGGCAACAGGAGTAAGGCTGTTGAACAAATTCTTCGACCTCCTCGTTCCTGAATTGGGTAGTGGCCCTAATTCATCGACCGACTCCCTCAAATGATTGAATAAAAGTTTAAATTTGACAACTTAAAGGGGCGTAACTCTAAGATTTCGCTTCAAACCATAAAAAGGTAGCTATGGAACAACATAAAATTAGAATAGGAATAACCCATGGTGACATCAATGGGATTGGCTATGAAGTGATCATCAAAACATTATCAGACAGTCGCTTGTTGGAATCTTGCACCCCAATTGTATACGGTTCACCCAAAGTTGCTGCCTACCACCGGAAGGCACTCGATGTTGAATTGTTCAGTTTCAACCAGATAGCGCATGCCAGAGAAGCCAATTCGAAACGTGTCAACATTATCAATTGCGTGGATGAGGAGATCAGGGTAGAATTGGGCAAATCGACACGCGAAGCAGGAGAGGCCGCTCTGCTCGCACTCCAGGCTGCCATCAAGGATCTGAAATCCGGCGATCTGGATGCAGTGGTAACGGCCCCAATCAACAAGGAAAACATCCAGTCCGACAATTTTAAATTTCCCGGCCATACGGAGTTTTTTGCCAGTGAATTTGCCTCAAAAAATTACATGATGCTGATGGTCAGCGAACAGTTAAAAGTAGGTGTGGTCACAGGCCATGTCCCGCTGCAACAGGTCCCTCAAATGCTTACCAAGGAGAAAATTCTTGCCAACATCCGCATCCTGCACAAGACCGTTCTGGAAGATTTTTCGATTCACAAACCAAGAATTGCCGTTTTGGGGTTGAATCCCCACGCCGGCGACCATGGTGTCATCGGTACAGAAGATCAGGATGTGATCAGACCGGCCATCAAGCTGGCCAGTGAAGAGGGAATCATCGCCCTGGGACCATTCCCCGCCGATGGTTTCTTCGGGTCGGGCGATTACAAAAAATTTGATGCCATCCTCGCGATGTACCACGACCAGGGTTTGATTCCTTTTAAGGTATTGTCTTTTGAATCGGGTGTGAACTTTACTGCTGGACTGTCCATCGTCAGAACTTCACCCGGCCATGGCACTGCCTATGACATTGCCGGAACCGGTGTTGCCTCGGAAGATTCATTCAGGAATGCCATCTATTTGGCCATTGATGTTTCTGAGGCCAGAAAGCGCTACAAGGAGCTTTCCAAGAATCCATTGAAACACCACGAAATAGACCGGACAGGCGGAGAATAACCATCATCAAACCTCGCTTCTTATGTTGGAATACATCAAAGGATCTTTGATCAGCCTCTCTCCCGCCGGCATTGTGGTAGAATCGGGAGAGACAGGTTATTTCATCCATGTTTCACTGACTACCTACTCCCAACTTCACGGTAGTGATAAAGTGAAACTATTTGTACATCAGGTCATACGGGAAGATGCCCATATCCTTTACGGCTTTTTTGAACAGGGTGAAAGGGAACTTTTCAGGTTGCTCATTTCAGTAAATGGAATCGGGGCAAATACGGCCATCATGATGCTCTCTTCGCACAGGCCCGAGGAGTTGCAGCATGCTATTCTGAATGAGAATGTTGGCTTGCTGAAGAACATCAAAGGCATTGGAATAAAAACAGCCCAGCGGGTGATCATCGATCTGAAAGATAAAATCGGGAAAACATCAGCCAGCGATCTGTTGTTCAGATCGGGTGAAAACCCTGTAAGGACGGAAGCAGTTGCTGCTTTGGAAATGCTCGGTTTTAACAAGAAGGCAGTTGAAAAACTGATCGACCAAGTCCTAACCGAACAACCGGCCATCACTGTTGAAAACCTGATCAAGTTGGCTCTAAAGAGTTTTTGACCAAATTGAAAAAAGTACTTTTCAAAACCACTGTTGCAGCATTGCTTTTCGCATGTCTTGCACTTTTTTTGCACAGCAACGCATCCATAGGATCCGCAGTTGCCATGCACAGGGATTTTGATCTCTTTTTTTCGCAAGCAGGCGACACTTCTAAATTAGATACACTCAACATCAAGCTTCGCGCCAGGAAGAAGGAAAGCCCATTTTCGCAGCTAAGCCACCGCGACAGCACGGCGCTCTACCTTAAAAAGCCCACGAACATCAAGACCGAAGTGTTGTACGATGCCCTCACGGGTCAATACCTGATTACAGAAAAAGCAGGTAACATCGAAACGCGTTTGCCAGGAGCCCTCAGTCTGCATGAATACCTCCAAAGCGACCTCAAAGAGTCAATCGACAGGTACTGGCGGAAAAAAATCTCACAGCAATCGCTCGACCGCCGGTCACAGCTGATTCCACAGTTTAAAATTGGGGGAGACGCCTTCAACAAAGTCTTCGGAAGCAGTGTGGTGAACATCAGGCCTCAGGGTTATGTTGAGCTGACACTTGGATTAAAAAGCAACAAGATAGAAAACCCTGCCATTCCAACGAAAATGCAGCGGAACACAACCTTCGATTTTAACCAGAAGATCAATGTGAGCCTGGATGGCGAGATTGGTGACAGGCTGAACATGAGGTTTAACTACAACACAGATGCCACCTTCGATTTTGAAAACAAGATAAAGCTCAATTACACTGGTGGTGAAGATGAAATCGTCAGGAATGTGGAGGCAGGCAATGTATCCATGCCCCTTGCCGGCACACTAATCAGAGGTGGAACCAATCTTTTTGGAGTAAAAACAGAGCTCCAGTTTGGAAAGTTGGGCGTAACGGCCCTCTTTTCGCAGCAGAAGGGAGAGACGAAAGTAATCAACACACAGGGAGGAGCCGAACTGACAAAATTCGACATCAATGCAACCAACTACGATGCCAACAGAAATTTTTTCCTTGGTCACCACTTTTACGATACATACGATCAGGCCCTGTCGCAACTTCCAATCCTTAAAACCTCTGTAACGCTCAATAAGATAGAGGTATGGGTGACCAACAAGTCCAACCATTTTCAGGAATCACGTAACATTCTTGCCCTGCTCGATTTAGGCGAATACGGTACCAACAGGCAGAACCAGACCATTCCAGAGTTTGCCAATACCCCCGGCTTGAGCTATCCCGACAACCAGTTCCCAAACAACAACATCAATGGACTTTACAAGGAGCTGACTACCAGGTACCCAGATGTACGCGACATTGCCAGACTGAATGAGGCCCTCAAACCTCTTTCGATGCGCGACTTCATTGCAGGCCGCGACTACGAAAAGATGGAGAATGCCAGAAGGCTAGACTCGACAGAATATACTGTTAACCGGCAACTGGGCTACATCTCCTTGAACATGGCACTCAATGCAGATGAGATTTTGGCAGTAGCCTACCAATACACTTCCAGTGGGGAGACCTTCCAGGTAGGTGAATTCTCAACAGACGGGATAGAAGCGCCTAAAACTCTAATTTTAAAGATGTTGAAGGGTACAAACCTCAATCCCAAATTCAAAAACTGGGACCTGATGATGAAAAACATCTACAACATCCATTCCCAGCGACTTTCCAACGAGCAATTCAAACTCGATGTCCTCTACCGGAACGATGCTTCCGGAACGGATCTCAATTACTTGCCTGACGGTCCGTTGAAGGAGAAAAATCTCCTCAACGTGATGAACCTCGACAACCTGAATACCCAGCTGGATCCCTATCCGGATGGAATTTTCGATTTCATCGACAGGGTAACTGTCGATGCACTCAAGGGCCGCATCATCTTTCCTGTCGTTCAGCCCTTCGGTTCCAACCTCGAGAAAAAATTCAACGGAAACGCTGCGGCTACCAAAAGATATGTTTACACTTCGCTCTACAACGACACCAAAACCGTAGCCGAGCAGGATGCCGAAAAGAATAAATACCATGTAAAGGGCAGTTACAAAGGTCTCTCCAATTCCGAAATTTCACTGGATGCCATCAACATCGCCAGGGGATCGGTCAAGGTGATGGCTGGTGGCCGACAGCTTCAGGAAGATGTCGATTACATCGTCGACTATACACAGGGTAGGGTGAAGGTGATCAACCAGGGTCTGCTCGAATCAGGAACTCCAATTTCGATCTCCACAGAAAGTCAGGATCTTTTCAGCATGCAACGCAAGACCATGCTTGGTACCCACCTGAATTACGAGATCAGCAAGAATTTCAACATAGGCACTACCGTGATGTACCTCATGGAAAAACCGTTGACTCAAAAGGTCAATTACGGTGAGGATCCAATTGCCAACACCATGTTCGGATTCAATGGCAGCTACAGTGCCTCCTCTCCCTTTATCACGAAGATGGTCAACGCCTTGCCTTTCATCAACACCAAGGAGACCTCCAAAATTTCCATCGAGATGGAGTGGGCCAGGTTGTTCCCCGGACATTCCAAAGCCATTTCGAAGGAGGGAGCTGTTTACCTCGATGATTTTGAGGGAACCGTCACCCCTATCAACCTGAAATCCTTCGTCGGATGGTCGTTGGCCAGTACGCCGCAGCTCAACGAGCAGTATCCGGAGGGAAACCTTATCAACGACCTGGCTTATGGCTTCAACAGGGCACGCCTCTCCTGGTATGTGATCGACCCATTCATGCAACGGAACACCGCCCCCTCCTACCTGCTCCAGAATGATTTGTTGGATGACCATCGTGTCCGGGAGGTCTTTCAGGCAGAAATTTTTCCAAACAGGCAGAATCCTATCGGACAGCCAACCAATATTCCCACCCTCGACCTGGCTTTTTATCCTGCCGAAAGAGGACCTTACAATTACGACACCACACCTTCCGCCTTCTCATCCGGAACCTCCAAGGATGGTACCCTGGCCAGACCCGAGAGCCGGTGGGGAGGAATCATGCGCAACATCGAAACGAGCGACTTCGAAGCCTCCAACGTGGAGTACATCGAATTCTGGATGATGGACCCATTCGCCGAAGACAAGCCAGGTGATGAAAATCCGGGTGGTAATCTGGTATTTCACCTCGGATCGGTCTCAGAGGATATTCTGCGCGATGGAAGAAAATCTTTCGAACATGGTTTGCCCACCAATGGCGATTATACTGCCATGGATGTCACTACCTGGGGTCGGGTATCGAAACAACAATCACTGGTAAAGGCATTTGACAACTCCGCACAGGCAAGAATCTACCAGGACATCGGACTGGATGGACTCAATTCAAAAGACGAGAAGGTGTTTTACCGCAATTTTCTTGCCTCGCTTCTCCCGCTTGTCGATGCCACCGCTTATGCCAATGCCGAAAAAGATCCCTCCAGCGATGATTTTCATTACTTCAGGGGAAGTGACTATGATGCGTCCAAGAAAGATCTTCTCGAACGTTACAAATTCTTCAGCAACACAGAAGGGAATTCACCCACGACCGAACAATCTACAGAAAGTTACCCAACGGCTGCCACCTCCATTCCGGATGTAGAGGACATCAACGACGACAACACACTGAACGAGAATGAAGCCTATTTCCAGTACAATCTCAATATCAACCGGGCCAACATGGTACTTGGAAAGAATTACATCTCCGACATCAAGCAATCTGAGGTGACCCTCAAGAGCGGTAAAAAATCAACCATCACCTGGTACCAATTTAAGGTTCCTATTGCGGAACCCGGGAAAGCCTTCGGATCGATCAGTGATTTCAGGTCGATTCGCTTCCTGCGGATGCTTGTCAACGGATGGAAAAAACCTGTCGTCCTGCGTTTTGCCACCCTCGACCTGGTGCGCACCAACTGGAGAAGGTACGAAAAGACCCTGAATGCCGATGGAAGTGCCTCATCAGTCAACACCCAATTTGACCTGTCAGCCGTCAACATCGAAGAGAACAACAACAGGAAACCCATCAACTACGTGTTGCCTCCCGGTGTCGATCGGGTCATTGATCCTGCCAACGCACAGCTCCGCCAACTGAACGAACAGTCGATGGTGATCAAGGTGAGCAACCTCGAACCCGGTGAATCAAAAGCCGCCTACAAAACAACCTCTGTCGACCTTCGTCGGTACAAGAATTTAAAGCTGGAAGTCCATGCAGAGAAATTGGACAATGCGCCGCTACGTGACAATGAATTATCGCTCTTCATCAGGTTAGGTTCTGATTTCCAATACAATTATTACGAATACGAGATTCCGCTCAAATTAACTCCACCCGGTTACTACGACAATGGGAAAGAGAGCGACAGGTACATCGTATGGCCGGCCGAAGACCATTTGTATCTTCCCCTGGATCTTCTTCCCAAACTGAAACTCGAACGAAACGCGGAGATGCGATCCGCCGGATCCCTGATCGGGATGGGAGACATCTATGAACAGATCCACCAGGGGGTAAACAGCAACCAGAACAAACTAAAAATCAAAGGGAATCCCGACTTGTCGGAGATTGGAGTCATGATGATAGGGGTAGGAAACCGCAAAGGCCACACTACCGGAAGCCGTTCTGCCGAGGTGTGGGTGAATGAACTCAGGCTTACAAATTTTGAAGAAAATGGCGGTTGGGCGGCCATTGGCAGGGTTTCGGGCAATCTCGCCGACCTCGGGACCTACTCCTTTGCAGGAAGGATGATGTCTTCAGGATTCGGGAACATCGACTCCAAGATGTCGACGAGGGCCAAGGAGGATACCAGAGAGTACGATATCTCTACCAATCTTGAGTTGGGTAAGTTCTTTAAACCCCAGTCAGGTGTGAGGATTCCCATGTACATGAGCTTTTCCAAGTCGATCGCTACACCCGAATACTCGCCTGTAGACAAAGATGTCAAACTGAATGACGTCATCGCCAGTGCAGCTACCAAGTCTGAGCGTGATTCCATCAAAAAAGTATCACTCGATTACAACACTCGAAAAAGCATCAATTTCACCAACGTCCAGATCGATAAACCCAACAAATCAAGGGAAGACAGGTTTTACGACCTTTCCAACCTCTCCTTCTCCTACTCCTACAACCAGACCCAGCACGGCGATGTCAATACCCAGATCGAACAGACAGACAACTCAAGGACCCTGCTGAATTATCATTTCAACAGCAAACCAAAATCGATTGATCCATTCAAAAATGTTGCCTTCTTAAAATCCAAATCATTTGCCCTTATCAGGGATTTCAATTTCAGTCTCACGCCGGCACAGGTCTCCTTCAGATCTGATGTCAACAACATGAGGAGCCAGCTGCAGTACCGTAACATTACCAACCCCGATTTTATCCTTCCGGTCTCCTACCAGAAAGATTTTACCTGGAACCGCTACTATGATTTCAGATTTGACCTGACCAGAAGCCTGAAGATTGATTTCTCTGCCGTCAATGCATCCAGGATTGGAGATCCGGTAAAGCTGGCCAGCCAGAATCAGACTGCTTATGAATCGAGGCGCGATACCATCTGGAGGTCGATCCTCGAAGGTGGCCGTAACACCCATTACCACCATACCTGGAATGCCTCCTATACCCTGCCTATCAATAAATTGCCGTTGCTCGAATGGACATCTGCCTCAGTCGTCTACCAGGCAGGCTACGACTGGAACCTGGCCCCAGTGACCAGGGGCGACTATGTTTTGGGCAATTCAATCAGCAACAACAGCTCGATCCAGCTGAATGGGCAGCTCGATTTCCTGCAACTCTACAACAAAGTTCCCTTCCTGCAAAAGGTGAACCAGAAATATGGCGAATTCAGCAAAGGCAGGAGGGAGAGCCTCGACCGCAGCAAGCAAAAATTAGCTCCGGGTCAAAATCCGGCAAATGCCCAGAAATACCAGGAGCAGAACCTGAAATTTAAGAAGAACGCCCCCTACTCCTTCTTCCACAAATTGGGATCTTCCGACATTCAGATCAAGGTTTCTGACAAGACCGGGAAAATTATCGTCGGTCAGGTAAAAATTGTGAACGACAACAGGATCATTTTCACACCTCAAACAGACTGTGACAATGCACTCGTCGAAATCACCACTGCGAAAGACAAAAAGTCCTTTACCGGATTGCACCTGGCAGAGCTGACTTCGCGGTTCCTGATGATGCTCTACAACATCAACATTTCTTACGCCGAGAATGGGGGAACCTCGCTCTTCGGTTACATGCCCGGCAGCAGCTTCTTCGGTCTGAACAACTACGCGAATGGGAATGGCTCTTCCCTTGCACCCGGATTGCCCTTCGTGCTCGGTCAGCAGAATGAAAATTTTGGCCTCCAGGCTGCCAATAAAAACTGGATCACCACAGATACCATCATGAACAAGCCTTACATGATGAGCCACAACACCAGGCTAAACATTCGTGCCAAACTTGTCCCCCTGCCTGACCTAAAGGTCGATCTGACCGCCAACAGGATCTTTGCCAAAAACATGTCGGAGTTTTTACTCTACAACGCCACCAATGGCTGGGATTCTTACAACAACTCCTTCAACGGGAACTTCAGCATGTCTGTGATTTCGATAGGAACATCCTTCGAAAAACTGGGTAAGGCGTTTGTGCAGGATTCCAAAGCCTGGACTGATCTTCAGTCCAATCGGCTGACCATCGCCCAAAGGCTGGATGCCCAGCGGGTTTCCAACCAGGAGTTCGGCTACCAGCCCGGTGTATCCGATCCGAAGACAGGCTTCCCGGTAGGATATGGACCTACTTCGCAGGAAGTACTGATTCCATCGTTTTTTTCGGCCTATACTGGCAAATCTGCCGACAAAGTAGAGCTCACACCATTCCCGTCTGCCAAATTCATGATGCCCAACTGGAGAATCCAATATTCGGGAGCTGTCAGTAAGATCGATGGACTGAAAAATATCATGAAGTCGATGAACATCATGCACGACTACCGATCTACCTACAATGTAGGCATTTACCAATCGAATATGAAGTACCAGACTGCTGCCGATGGTTACAGCTATGTGAGGGACGCCCAGAATAATTTTATGCCCTTGCGGGATGTCGCAGCCATCAACCTCAACGAGACCTTCAACCCCCTCTTCGACATCGACATTACCTGGCTCAACAACCTCACTACCAGGATCGAATACCGAAAATCACGCAACATTACCCTGAGTCTGACCAACAACCAGACGACCGAAACTTACAACAACGAAGCGAGTTTGGGGCTGGGCTACAGGTTTGAGAACATGAAGCTCTTCATCAAGACCAGGACCACTTCCAAAATGATGAACAACGACCTGAATATCAGGGCCGACGTCACCTATGGGCAGAACAAGACAGTCTTGCGCAAACTTGTTGAGACCAACACCCAACTCACTGCAGGCCAAGACGCTTTGTCCATCAAGTTCTCGGCCGATTACAACCTGAGTGAAATCTTCATCGTAAGGCTCTTTTACGACAGGATTGTGAACAGTCCCTACATCTCCAACTCCTACCGCACGACCAACTCCAATTTGGGTGTAAGCTTCAGGTTTACGCTGATCAAGTAGGGGACTACCAGACATTGGGACTGGGGGACGAGAGGACGAGGATAACAATTTCAAAAACTACAGGCATGCTGCTGAAACACGATAAATTAGGATGGATTGAGGCAGGTTGCGACGAGGCAGGCAGGGGTTGTCTGGCGGGTCCGGTATTTGCAGCAGCGGTAATCCTGCCCGAAGATTTTAAGTCCGACGAACTCAATGATTCGAAGCTACTCACTGAAAAGCAACGTTACAATTTAAGGGAGATCATCGAAGCAGAAGCCATTTCGTGGGCCGTAGGCATTTGCGACCAACGCGAAATCGAAAAAATCAACATCCTGAATGCCTCCATCCTGGCCATGCACAAGGCCCTTGCACAATTAACCGTACAACCTCAACACATCCTGGTAGATGGGAACCGGTTCAAACCATTTGCCGACATCCCCTTTACCTGCTTCGTGAAGGGCGATGGCCGTTTCATGCCCATCGCCGCTGCCTCCGTGTTGGCAAAGACCTACCGGGATGACTACATGCTGAAAATTCATGCCGATTACCCCGAATATGGCTGGGACCGAAACAAGGGATACCCTACCGGGAGGCACAGGGAAGCCATTTCTGCCTGCGGCATCACCGACCACCACCGCAAAACCTTCAGGCTGACCAATGAGTAGTTGAGGCTGGACCCGATGAATCAAAATGAGCAGGGGCTTTGGCCAAAATGCACGAACAGGCATCTAAAAGCGAAGACCGCAAAGAGAAATCCAATTCCTTTGCGGTCTTCGAATGCTGGGGATTGTCTCCCCAAAAGGCTTATAAAGTGATCGGGACGCCCCTGTAAAAATCGAGAATTTTGGATCTGAAGATGAACTCATACTTGGCTCTCAGCAGGTCGGAAGCGGCCTTCACCAGGTTGGTTTTGGCGGTGTTGTATTCAACGGCGTTGACCATTCCAACATTGAACTTCTCTTCAGAATATCGGAACGCCTCCTTCATAGAGGTGACAGCCTTCTCGGTAGATTTAAAACGGTTGAAGGAGGTGGTGGCCGTCGTCTGGGCCGTCTCAATCTGCTGTCTCAACACCTTCTTCGTTCCCTCCAGATCGAGCTGGGTATTTAACATCTGAATCTTGGCATTGTCGATCTGCATCTGGCTCTGAAAGCGGTTGAAGATCGGGATATTCATCTGCAAGCCGAGACCCTTCCGCTGGTTGTTGGACAGCTGATCGACGAAACTGATGCTGTTCGATTTGATATCCTTGTATTTGTTGTTGTACAAATTGTAATAATTGGCATAGAACGATATGGTCGGATAGAGTACACCCTGGGCCATCTTCATCTGATATTCAGTGCTGTGCAATCGATACTCGGCCCCTCTGATCTCGGGTCTTTGCTTCAGGGCGGTCAGGTAAACATCCTGCGCCGAGATCACCGATGCCTGTGCGTTGACTTCGGGAAGAGCTGGAATCTGTACATCAAACTTCTCTGAATAGACCAGTTCGAGCATCTGAGCCAGTTTCAATTTCGACAACTGCAACTGGCTTCGGGCATCCACTAGACTCAACTCCTCTCTGGCTGCCTGCGCTTCGATCTCGAGCATGGCGCCACTGGCAATCTTCCCGGCATTCACCTTCTCCTGCGACTGTTTCAACTGCTGGTTGGTAATCTCAAGCTGGTCCTCCGAAACCTTCACCAGCTCTTTTGCAAAGAGAATTTCAAGGAAAGTGGAAGCAATGTTCAGCGAAAGGTCATCCTTTGCCTTCGAAAGATCCTCTAAACTGGCTTTCAAGTCAAATTCCGTTTTCTTGATGGCATTGTTCATCTGCATCCCCTGGAAAACCGTTACCTGGGTGCTGAGGCCAAAATCTGACTGGGCAGAGTTGACATTCTGGTAGGTATTGTCGTAGGTAAGAGACCTGCCATAGTTCTGATTTTGAGAAATCTGCCCATTAAGATTGGGCAGTTTGGCA
>CAZGSQ010000012.1:0-53964 GCA_964528535.1 uncultured Tangfeifania sp.
CTATCAGAACGCTGATCAATAGATGCTTAATCAAAAATTCAGTTCCCCTGGCATAAATGACACTACTACCGGTGATCTTCACATTGTAATCGGCTTTTGCAAAGATGGAATCTACCCTTGGGCGGATGCTGTCGAGCAACCGGTTCATGTCTTTGGTTCCAATATCAGCCATCTGAAAACTGATCCTTGTAATCTGTTGCGTGCTGTCAATAAATGAATTAAGTAATTGCTGCTGCCCCGAAGATTTCTTTGGAATATAGGATAGTACGAAAGTTTTTTCCATTGAATTGGGAAGGGTGTACATCTCGGGGTTGCCATTGAAATAGGCCTGCTTGGCAAATTTTACAAACTCAGCAACAGAAAGGGGTTTTGAGAATTCCTTGTTTCTGGAAATGACTTCTTGCAGTTGGTCAATTCGTTGGATGGTCGAAAAAAGCATGACTCCTTTTTTCTTTTTGGTGTCGACCGAGACTTCGAAGGGCATCACGCCACCCAATTGCGTCTCAAAAAATTTCAGGTCTATGTAGAGCGGATTGCCTTTGTGAATATCATCAGTCACTTTGCCAGAAGTGCGCATGTTAAGCATCCCAACTATTCCGAGGACGAGCAACAATCCTGCCATCATGAAAACCCATTTACGCTTAAATTGAATGACAAACAGGATCTTTTCCAAAATCGAATTGAAAAAAGTATTGTCAAGATGTTTTACATGTTTCTCACTTGGAGGATCCATGTAACTAAAGATGATTGGCAAGAGGGTGATGCAGAGCACATATTCCATCAGGATGCTGATGGATGCAATGATTCCGAACTCCCGGAGCAATTGGTTAGAAACAAGAATGAATGCGGCAAAACCTGCTGCTGTCGCCGTATTTACCATCAGGGAAGCAAAACCTATTCGCCTGACTACCCTCGAAAGTGCCAGAATTTTACTACCATGATTGCGGTACTCCCAATGGTATTTGTTTAGAATATAAATGCAGTTTTCGATGGCGATCACTACAATCAGCGAAGGAATCACGCCCAGCAGTATGCTTATTTTAAAACCAAACAGCCCGATTATGCCCAGCGTAAACACAATGCTGATGGCAACCACTACCAAAGAGCTGGCAACTACCTTCCCTGATCTGAAAAACAGATAGAGGATTATGGCTGCGATTAGTATTGAAAGAAGTACGAAAAGAAAAAGCTCATGCTGTACCGTACGCGCCATTACTGTGCGAATGAAGGGAAGCCCTGAGTAGTGAAGCTGGAGCCCGCTTTCCGCCGAATACTGCTCAGCCCTTTTCCAAATATTGTCCGTGATCGTCATCCGAATCTTGTCGTTGAGCACCGATTTATTAAGGGTGATGGCCAAAATGTAAACGTTTGTCTTCGAATTAAAAAGCAACCCATCGTAGAATTTAAGTGCCAGAATTTTATCTTTAAGACTGTCAACTGTAGCCTGGGTAGCTGGTTTTTTTGCAACAAGAGGCTTAAAATCAAATTGATGCAAGGAATCATTTTTCAAGATAGTTGCAGCTTTGGTGATGGAAGTCACCCCTTCGACCCCCTCAATCCTTGTCATGTCTGAAGTCAAATCAAACCATTGGTTAAACTCTTTCAGCCGAAACATGTTTGGATTTTCAACACCTATGACCATCACACTCCCATCTTCTCCAAATCTTTTCTTGAAAGCATTGTAATCAACGATGAAACTATCATCAGCCGGTAATATGCTGGCATTGTCGTAAGAGAGTTTTACACCCAGACCCTTCCACCCCATAAATAGCGTAAGAAGCGTGATAAGTATCAGGATGGCGGGGCGGTTACGAAGGAGAACCCGGGTCAAATATTTCCACATAATGCGCGTATCTTCACATTTAAAATGAGTGAGCGAAGGTAAATGAATAAAACGAAAAAAATATTTTATAGGATGAACTTTTTGATCATGAAACTTTACATTTTTATATTTTCCAACCGGTCCCGTATTCATCCTTCAGCCATAATCCAAAGAAGCGGTCGTAAACTGAGTATATTTTATTGTCGGCAGTTATTATATCCTTGTCCAATAATTGTCTAACGGATGTTTGTATGGAACTTGGGGAGTGCAGTCCATGTTTTTTGTTGAATGTACCAGAAGTAATCTGGGTCACTTTTCCATCTTTGGCTATGGCGTACAAAATCTCCTTTTGTCTTTCCGGAAGTAAATTTAAAGTACTCTGGAAAAGCGGTTTGTAGGCATATATTTTATTTTTAATCGCCTCTTCTGCCATCTTGCTTGTGCAAACGCTGCCGGATTCGGTTTGTGAATAGAGTTCATTAAAAATGTGCTGCATGTACCAGGTATGACCCTCAAAAAGCCGGTATATTTTTTGAATGGTCTCAGGATTGATCTCCTTTTTATCCCTTGCAAAGTGCTTCTTTACAAATGGAAGATAAGAAGTTTCTGCAATGGCACCCAATTGCACCAAACTGGCACTTTGATAAAAGGGTCGGGAAGAGCTGAAAAAAATATTTTGCATGATGTGCCTTTGACTGCCGGCAAATATAAATGAACAGTTCTTGCATTTCTGAATCTGTGTCCGGAGTAATGCTTCGATATTTTTTTCGGGATATCTGCTTATTTGCTGAAATTCATCAATGGCTACGACACACTGTTTGTCTGACGATTCAAGGTATTTAAAAATTTCATTCAGCGTAAATTCGGCTTCGCGAATTTCGCCAATGCCTATGTCAAAAGTGGGCGCTCCTGTCGATGGATCTAATTTGAATGCAGGACGAAGAGAACTTATGATGGAAAAGAAAGCATCCGAAAAATGTCTCCCTTTGGGTTTCAATTTGTCAAATATCTCTTTCCCCAGTTTATAGACAAATTCCTTTAAATTGTTGGTGGCGTATATGTCAATGAAGAAGGTGTGGTAGTGGACCCCAATCTCTTTGGTATGAAAACAGTGTTCAATTAATCCGGTCTTTCCCATGCGTCGGGGGGAAATTAGGGCCAGATTATTTCCATTGGTTAAAATCCGGATTACCTCTTTGCTCTCCTGAAGCCGGTCACAGAAATAGATTTCGGAAACATAACCACCAGTTATAAAAGGATTTTTAGCAATTCTCACGCTTTAAAGTTTACGCAAATATAATTATTAAAATATAATTATTAAAAAGTAATAATCAAAAAGTAATAATCAAAAAGTAATAATCAATATATATTGTTACTTTTTAGTGACTAATTTTGAGAGAAACATTTTAAAAGCGTTACTGGTTACCTCGAATATTGACAAGGACACTGTTTGCTAAATTGCGGGCGATTGAAAACCGAGTTTTTTCAATCCTTGGTTTACTTCAGGACAACTCATAAACAATCTCCAGAGCAGACCACTGCGGTAATTTTCCAGCATGACAATTGCGGGTCCCTGATCGATAGCCAGATAGCGATTTGGATACCATTTTGCCTGTATGTTGAAAGCATCATAGAAACCATATTTCCCCCATATCTTGCCGCCCAAGTCGAAGTAGAAATGATTGATTGCCTCCAGTGAATATTCAGGAGTGTAAACAATGGAGGAGAGTGCAGCCGTAGGAGAGATGACGCCGAGGTCGTTCATTGCATCCGGAGCATGGGCTGCATATCCATTCATAGAATAACTGGCGGTAAGGCCCCAGCAATTGGAACCATAACCTTCAAATTTTTTTGGATTTTCGATGCACCATTGCCTGTTGATGAGCGTCTGATTCTTGTTTTCTTCCCAATAATCAGCATAACTGTCTTTTAATCCCCGTGGGTCGAGACCGAGGTAGGAGTAGTGCGCCCAAAAAAGTGGTCCACCCGAATCGGGCGCTCCATTGTGGTTCAACTGCAATGGAAAGCCGAGATTGACATGATTTCCCCTAATGGCTCCGCTTCCTGCCCACCCTTGATGATAGACTATAGGTTCGATGGCATAGGTGGGGGATGATGCCGCCAGAACATATAGAATAAGACACTCGTTGTAACCCGTAACCGGAAAGTTCATTCCCCAGCCATATTGTGGAGACCAGTGCCAGTAAAGTACAGATTTCCCATTTGTATACCAATTCCACTCTACACTGCGCCATAAATTGTCGATAGCAGTGCTTAATTTCTTCTCGGATGCATTGCCATTCGCAAAATATTGACGGGCAGTCAATAGTCCCTGTACGAGGTAGGAGGTCTCAACCAAGTCGCCTCCGTCGTCTTTTGGGCTAAAGGGTTTTACCTTGCCGGTTTCTCCAAACATCCAATGTGCCCAGGCCCCATGAAACCTGTCGGCTCCTGACAAAGCCCCAACCAACTTGCTTAACCGCTGAAAACCTTGTTCCCGCGTAATAAATTTTCTTTCAATTCCTACCAGGATTGCCATAATCCCAAAACCTGTTCCTCCCGAAGTGACCACGGATTTGTCGTTTTCAGGATAGATGCCATCCAGGTGAATCCTTTCGCACGCCATTCCCGAAACGGGTTCGGCCCCTTCCCAGAAATACTGAAATGTGTTGTACTGAACGAGCGTTAGCAAAGAGTCGTCAGAGATATTTCCCTGTGCAATAATTTTAGGGTGCTCAATCGGTTTACTTGCACACCGAATAGTCAGAAGCCACAAAAAAGGTATCACACACAGGACGAAAGTATAGAGCGGTGAAGACTTCATGGTAAGAAGAAAACGCTAAATTAAATAATCCTGAACCAATTGAGATAAGTTAAGGTGAAATATTTTTATGCTGTTCAATGGCCAAATTCTATTAAATCCAGATTCCCAGGCATTTTGGCAGAGAAAGGAGATTTTTCAACTTTTTGAATTTATCTGATGAATGGTTTGCGTTTTTTTTGATTTAAGTATGGAAAAATTAAAAACGCAATCATTTTCGCATCAAATCCATGTTTGATTTAATTTATCTAATTGATATATTTGATAATATTTTGATTTTAAACTAACTAAAATCATCCAACCATGAGTATTCCCTTTGACCTGAATGAACTGGTCAGTGCCAATGTGATCTCCAGCGACACGGCACAAAAAATCTCTGACTACTATCAAAAAAAGAAAACTGCAATGCCAACCGGCAACAGGCAGTTGCTTATTTTTGGTATTATCGGTGCACTGCTGGTTGGCATTGGACTGATGTTTATCATTGCCAACCAATGGGAGCAGTTGCCCAGAGTTGTAAAAACAACCTGTGCATTCCTGGTTTTGATCGTTCCGCAACTGCTTTGCCTTTATGTCCTTCTGAAACTGGAAGGAAAGGTTGTCTGGATGGAGAGCACTGCCTTGTTGCTTTTTTTTGCCGTAGGGGCCAACATCTCCCTCGTCAGTCAAATCTATCATATCAATGGTGTAGCATCCGATTTTTTACTGACGTGGATGCTGCTGACGGCTCCGCTGATCTATCTCCTGAACAGTTCAGCAGTCTCATTGGCTTTTCTGTTTGGGATCATGGCCTACAGTTTCTCTGTCAGATTTGATGCTTCTTCGCCGTGGAGTGAAATGAGTTATTGGCTGCTTTTTGCAGTTCCTCTGCCGCGTTACGTTCAATTGTTCAGAAAATCCCCAAAAAATCCGCTGCTTGTTTTACACCATTGGGTGATCCCATTTGTTCTGTCGATCACAATTGGAACTCTTGTTCACCATTACGGGGAGTTGATGCCGGTGGCTTACTTTTCGATTTTTGGGGTTTTTTACCTGTTGGGAAACCGCATTGCTTCCAGCAATGATTCGCTGTTGCAAAACGGATACAGGGTGTTTGGTTTTGCCGGAACCATTGGCGCCCTGCTGTTAATGTCATTCAAGTGGCGATGGGAAAAACTGTTGACCAACCCATACGATCTAAGCAAATTGGCTGTTTCCCCCGAGTTTATTGCTTGTGTTGTACTGGTGGCGCTTGCCGCCCTGCTGTTATACAGGGAGATCTTAACCCGGTCCGTCACTGATTTGAAAATGATGGAAATTTCGTGGTTGTTGTTCCTTCTGATTTTTTTAACAGGATTCATAACCTCCTTAGCGGTGATTCTGGTCAATTTGTATGTTTTTTTGGCTGCGGTATTCATGATCCGGGAAGGTACCAAACAAAGCCATCTTGGTGTTTTGAATTCAGGATTGCTAATCATTGCCTTGTTGGTCGTCTGCCGGTCTTTTGACTCAGATTTGACCTTTGTCGTCAAAGGCACCCTCTTCGTGCTGGTAGGTATCGGATTTTTTGTTGCCAATTGGTTGATGCTCAAAAAAAAGAAAGAACATGAAGCTTAAAATAGTGTTGGTTGTTGCTTTTGCAATAGTTGCAATAGCACAGTTATCCGTTCCGTCACTGATGATCCGTCGTCAGGCTGATATTGCGCTGACGGGTAATGAGTTTAAGTTCAAAATCAGGCACAACGGAAGGGGAGCTTCCATTCGTGGGAATTATGTTTGGCTTCAGTTCGAGGCCAATAGGTTCATAATTGAGGATAAAAAAGAGTGGGAAAACGGTCAGACCGTTTTTGTAACTTTTGGCACAGATAGTGATGGTTTTGCGCGGGTAAAGGATGTCACCAAAGAAAAACCACTGAAATCGAAAGATTGGGTGAAAGTCCGGGCATTTCTCAACATCCGGGATTCGACCAGTAACAAAAAGGCCCGGGCACGGAACATCATTAATTACATAGATTATAGTTATTTGCAACTAAATTACCCTTTCAGTAACTACTTCATTGAGGATAGCAATTTAAAAAATGTGGAAAAAAGCTTTTCCGAAAAGATGGGAGACTCACTCTGTACCATTTCACTCAAAGTCAAAATTCGGGAGAATCAGTTTCTTTCCGGAGATTTGATGTTGGACAGTGTCAGTTTCAAAGATTTTGCAAAGGGGGTTCTGAAGTAAGGTTGAAAGGCGATTCAAAAATTGATCCTTTTATACAATTTCTTACGTTGTTTTTTTCGTAGCTTTGGATACCACATTTTTCCTGTAAAATGTTCATACGAAAGAAAAACAACAAAAGTGGGACTGTCAGCATCCAGATCGTGGACAGAAGCCGGGGGAGGTACAAAGTCGTCAAAACTCTGGGTTGCAGCAGGGATCCATTGGCACTTGACCGCCTTACAGATTCCGCCAATTCTGAAATGTCACGATTGTCACAACCTCTCGACATCAATTTTGATCCCGGCAAGGGAAATTCAACTTATGCAATCGGTGGTGATGGGGAAGAGCAGATGAACCTGACCGGACCTGAGCTAATAATCGGCAAACTGTTCGATGAAATTGGGTTTAACCTCATCCGGGATGAATTTTTCAGGCACCTTGTTCTTACTCGTCTTTGTTATCCGGTCAGCTTGCTGAAGGTTGTCGATTATCTGCACAGAAGCAAAGGTGTAAACGTTGAGGCTGAAAGGGTCTTTCTCTACCTTGACCGATTGAACGACAGGCAAAAAGAGCGGGTTCAGGAGATCAGCGGCACCCACGCCAGAAAGAACCTGCACAAGGCCTACAAAAGGGTCTCTTGTTATGTTACGCCGATTGCTTATGACCTGGGAGATCAGGATGTATTGACTTCAAGCGGTACTGTCAGGGATGGTAAACTTCATCTTCCACATCAATTTCTTGCACTCTTTGTCTCTGCCAATGGCGACCCGCTGGCTTATGAATTTATAGAAGGCAAAAAATTTCAGGATCACCTTCTGCTTCCGCTGGTGGAGGCTTTTAAGGCTAAATTTCACACCAAAACAATGTTGGTAGTTGCCGATACCGGGATGTTTTTGGATGAACATACGATAGGGAAGCAGGAGGAAATTTATGAATTTGTTTTCGGCATCAGGTTGAAGAGCGAGGATCGAAGGTTGATGCAGCAAATATCGGCGCTAAAGTTGAAAAACAACCAGACAAAAGAGATAGCGTTAAATCAGGAGACCAGGCTGTTGGTAAGTTATTCGCGCATACAAGCCGAAAAAGAGAGCTCCAATCGACACAGGGGATTGGAAAAGTTGGAACGGGCTATCGGTTCCGGAAGGCTTTCAAGAAAAAATATCAACAACCGTGGTTACAACAGATACCTAAAACCTTTGGGGAAAGTGGGTGTAGGTATCGATTACCGAAGATTTAAACAGGATGATAAACTGGACGGACTGAAAGGCACCCTGACAAATGCGAAAATTAACAAAGATCAGGTTGCTGATGATCTCGAATGCCTCTGCCGGGTAGGTGAGGCGTTCAGAATGTCACAGACAGATCTCCAGGCAGGGACTTCAGTGCACCAACACATATCCCGCGTTGAGGCTCATGTCTCCATCGCTTTTTGTGCCTATAAAATTTATAAAGAGTTGGAAAGAACCTTAAAATCTGTCGGTTTGTCGGCGTCTGCCGATGACGCGATAGAACTTGCCAAAACAATTTCTGAAATTTCAGTACAATCTCCTTCATACGAAAAATCGGAGGTACGTCTACAGTTGCAAAATGACGGGCAAAAAGAACTGCTAAGATTATTTGGGATCCAGGTAGACGAGGTCTGAAAAGTTGTTTTTCACCTGGGAGGTCACAATAGATGCGGAAAATGTACAATGATAAATGCATGGCATCTTCGGATTTATAAATTTCAAGTAGTACATTTGAGCTTTTAGTGGTCGAATTATTTTACTCTTTGGGTATTCTAAAAACAACTTCAAATTTACTTCATGAAGTGATCAGATCAGATATCTTTTCCCGACAGGTAGCAGAAACAATGGTAGTACCCTTGAAACATGGATAAATCACCAAGCGTAGAAGCTAAATAGGATTCGATATTTTATTCGATTTGCAGACAATCATTAAACTACTGGAAATGAAAAAATCACTTTTAACGATTTGCCTTTTTGTTTATGTTTTATCCGTAAACGCACAATTTATGAAAGCAACTGCCCCTATAGCCGCCAAAAAAGAGCACTGGCGCACCATCCATGGCGACAAAGTTCTGGACAATTATTACTGGATGTATGATTTCTTCGGCAAAGGCCCCGACAGCACCAAAGTGGTGGATTACCTGAAGGCGGAGAATACTTACCTCGATAAGGTTATGAATGGAACCAAGCAGTTTCAAGCCGACCTGTTCACGGAAATGAAAAATCGGATCAAGGAAAAAGACGAGAGTGTCCCGGTGTTTAAGAACGGATACTATTACTATTCGAGAACCGAAGATGGCAAACAGTATTACAAATATTGCCGAAAAAAAGGCAGCCTGACTGCCCCTGAAGAGATCCTGCTCGATGTAGACAAAATGGCTGAGGGTCATGCTTACTATGCCGCAGCGGGTTTTGATATCAGTGAAGACAACCGGTACCTTGCTTTTGGGGTAGACCTGGTTAGCAGAAGGCAATATACCATTCACATCAAGGATCTCCAGACGGGTCAGATACTCCAGGATGCCATTGAGAACACAGAAGGAGACCCCTGTTGGGCCAACGACAACAAGACCCTCTTTTATGCTTCCAAAAATCCTGTTACATTGCTTTCTGAAAAAATTATGCGCCACACCATGGGGAAAGCCGTTAAGACGGATGTGGTGGTTTATGAGGAGAAAGACAAGAGCAACTACATCAACGTAGGGAAGAGCAAGAACAACAGGTATATCTTCATCGCTTCATCAGCCACGATGTCTTCAGAATTTAGGATGGTAGATGCAGCAAAACCAACTGATGCATTCCGGATTTTTGCACCCCGAACGAAGGATGTTCTGTACGAAGTAATTCCACTTGCCGATAAATTTCTGATCCTGACCAATAAGGATGACGCGAAAAATTTCAAATTGATGGAATGCCCATTGAATCAGACAACTGCAACTTCCTGGAAGGAGGTTATTCCGGTTCGGAGCGATGTCTTGTTGCAAAGTGTAGAAGAATTCAAAGACTTTTTGGTGATGAACGAGCGCAAAGATGGTCTGGTGAAGCTGAGGATAAGAAATCTGAAAGACCAATCGGAACATTATATTGACTTCGGGGAGCCTGCCTATTCGGCAAATTTTGGAGCCAATCCCGAGTACAACAGCAACAATCTGCGCTATGGATACACCTCACTCACAACCCCATCCTCGACCTTCGATTACAACATGGTGACCAGGGAAAAAACGCTGAAGAAACAGCAAGAGGTATTGGGAGGCTACGATTCGAAAGAGTATGTCACGGAGCGGCTGTATGCTACCGCGAAAGATGGAACAAAAGTTCCCATTTCCCTGGTCTACAAAAAAGGATTTAAAAAAGATGGTAAAGCACCATTGCTGCTTTACGGATATGGAAGTTACGGCAACAGCATCGATGCCAGTTTCGGCAGTACGAGGTTAAGTCTGTTAAACAGGGGGTTTGTTTATGCCATTGCCCACATCCGGGGCGGACAAGAGATGGGCCGGCTATGGTATGAAAATGGAAAGTTGATGAAGAAGATCAACACCTTCAGCGACTTTGTCGACTGTGGCGAATTCCTGGTAAGGGAAAACTACACCAGCAAGCCACATCTATATGCCCAGGGCGGAAGCGCAGGTGGTTTGCTGATGGGGGCTGTCGTGAACATGGCACCTGAACTATGGCATGGTGTGATTGCGCAGGTTCCGTTTGTGGATGTTGTGAATACCATGCTCGATGAAAATATACCACTCACCACCAACGAGTTTGACGAATGGGGTAACCCCAAAAACAAGGATGCCTATTTCTACATGAAGAGCTATTCGCCTTACGAAAATGTTGAGAAGAAAAATTATCCGAACATGCTTGTCACGACTGGTTTGCACGACAGTCAGGTGCAATATTTCGAACCCTCCAAATGGGTGGCCAAGCTGAGGGACATGAAAACAGACAAGAATATTTTACTGCTCCACACCAACATGGAGTTTGGTCACGGTGGTGCCAGCGGGCGGTTCGACTACCTGAAGGATGTGGCACTCAACTGGGCCTTTTTATTTTCATTGGAGGGTATCTCCAGATAAATCCCATCATCCATAAATATTTCAAGGCGTTGCTTTCAAACAGTGAAAGTAGCGCCTTGTTTATTTCAACTGAATTTTCCCGCTTCATAGTGGCCGATTGTGGCCGTTGACGAATTGGCTAACTCGCTGAGGGTGGGAATTGCTTCTGCGCACATCCGTCGGATTTCCAACAGATTATTATTTCATTTTTGTCCATGTTGTGACCCTGTCATAGAGATGAAATATTTTCAAAAATGTACTTCCTTAGTAAATTCAATATTCAAAAATGGAATTATTACAAAAAATTGGATTTTGTGTCAGGCAGGTCTGAAATTCTACAGTCAGAAGTAAAAATCGTGCCGCAAAGAGGTTTTGAACAAATATGTTGATTTCATAATCAACAACTAATTAAGGGGTAATGAAAATACATGCAAATCAGGTTGAGCCCCAAAATAAAAATTAATAACAGTTAAATGAGAAAGAAGCAACCTGATATATTTGAAATCATTTCAGATTCTGCTACAGATGCCATCTGTATGATGGACAAAAGGGGATCGATCACTTTTTGGAATCAGGCTGCGGAGCAAGTTTTGGGTTATAGCAGGGAGGAGATAATCGGAAAGAACCTTCAGAAAATAATTCTCCCACAGAACGATGGGGAGTCCTATCATTCCCGTCTAAGAGATTTTCTAGGCACCAGGAATGAAAGAATTTTAGGTACAACGATTGAAGTAGTGGCCCAACATAGAGAAGGCAGATTGGTCAACCTTGAATTGTCCGTTTCCGGTATCAGGAATGAGGAAGACTGGCAATTGTTGTGCATCTTCAGGGGCATTTTACCTCTGAATCAAGCGGAGAAACTGTTGAAAATAAATGAAGAAAAATACCAGGGATTGTATGAGTCGATGCGAAGCCTGGTCGTCTTCACCGATATGGAGGGTACCTTCCAGGAGTGCAACGGACGTTGTCTGGATATTTTGGGATACACCAAGGAGGAGATGAAAAGAGTGACTTATCTGGAACTGACTCCTGCCAAATGGCACCTCTTTGAGGAAAACATCATCCGGACCCAAGTCATTCCGCGAGGTTATTCTGACGAATATGAAAAGGAATACATCCGAAAAGATGGATCGATCCTCCCGATTGAACTGCGCACCTGGCTGATAAAGGATAGAAATGGCCATGCAACTGGGATGTGGGCCATCATCAGCGACATCACAGAAAGAAAAGCAAAGGAAGGCGCACTGCTCGAGAGCGAGGAAAGATTTAAACGGATGGCGGATACGGCACCGGTACTGATTTGGACCTCAAGGACGGATGCCCTTTGTGATTATTTCAACAAGTCATGGCTAACCTTTACCGGACGAACCCTTGAACAGGAGCTGGACAATGGATGGGTGGAGGGAATTCATCCGGATGATTTGGCAAAATGCCTTGATACTTATCTGGGTTCTTTCCGTGACAGAACGGAATTTAAAATGGAGTACAGGTTGATGCACGCCGATGGCAGCTACCACTGGTTGCTGGACAATGGCGTACCGCGCTTCACGGAAGAGGGGGCTTTTATGGGGTACATAGGTTCCTGTGTCGATATCACGGAGTTGAAGACGGTAGAAGAAACCATGCGAAATCTGACGAAGGCCGTAGAGCAAAGTCCGGTAAGCATTTTAATCACCAACCTGGAAGGGGATATTGAATATGCCAATCCCAAAACCTGCGAGATTTCAGGCTATGAATTGAATGAACTGCGGGGCAAAAACATCAATATGATGAAATCCGGGGAAACGCCAATCGAAGATTACCAGAATTTGTGGAAAACCATTACAAATGGTGAAAACTGGAATGGTATCTTTCGAAACAAGAAAAAGAATGGAGAGTTTTACTGGGAATCTTGTGAAATTGCTCCCATCACGGATGCAAATGGATCAATTAGGAATTATCTGTCATTGAAACAGGATATTACAGAAAGAAAAAAGGCAGAAGCCCGAATCGAAGAACTCGCATTTCGATACCAGACCATCATGCATACGACAAACGACGGCATCCATATTCTTGATTTTGATGGGAGGTTGGTGGAAGCCAATGATGCCTTCTATGGTATGCTGGGCTATTCTGGACAGGAACTGCTTAATTTGCATGTAAGTAAATGGGATGCACAATGGGAAGGAGAGGAGCTGATGGCTAAGGTAAGAGAGGCCTCCCAGATCCCTTCCGTCTTTGAAACCAGGCATCGCAGAAAGGATGGTTCAATTGTCGATGTGGAGGTAAAAACCTCCAAGGTAACTTTTAATGGTGTTGACTATCAGTGCGCTACAGCCAGGGATATTTCAAACAGGAAACAGGCCGAATTTGAGATTAAACAGAAAAATGAGGCATTGTTCATGGTCAATGCGGAAAAGGATAAATTCTTCTCCATCATTGCCCACGACCTGCGCAGTCCGTTCAGCGGTATATTGGGATTGACGGATCTGATGGCAGATGACACATTGGATCTAACCCTGGAGGAGATGAAGGCTTTCTCGATTGAGTTGAATAAAACAGCGCACCACACTTTTGACCTGCTTGAAAAATTACTTGCCTGGTCAAAAATGAAGCGTGGACTGATTGAGTGCAACCATCAACCAATATTTTTAGCGGAGGCCATCCACTCAATTCTGCTTGTTCTGGAGGAATCTGCACGGCATAAATCGGTTGGGATGAAAGTGAATGTAGATACAAAATTAGTTGTATTTACAGACCTCCACATGTTGCAGACCATCCTTCGGAACTTGGTCACCAATGCGATCAAATTCACCAAGGATGGGGGGAATGTCGAAATATCTGCCCTTCGCATCGATAACCTGATCCAAATATCTGTCAAAGATACCGGAATCGGAATGAGTGAAGCGATGCGGAACAACCTGTTTCGCATCGATGTCAATACCAAACGACCTGGTACGGCAGGCGAGTCGAGCACCGGACTGGGGCTGTTGCTTTGCGGGGATTTCGTGGAAAAGATGGGCGGGGAGATTGTTGTCGAGAGTGTCGTAAACGAAGGTTCAACCTTCCGTTTTACGGTCCCGTTTTTTATTGAAAAAAATCCAATCTGAAATGAACCTTTCCCCAGCTGACAATTTTTAGGTCTGATTTGCTGCCGGGTTCCTCATTTTCCCGATCTCCTGCTGAATCTGCTCCAGTTTTTTGAAGATCTGCTGGTTGTCGGCCGATTCCGGAATCTCGTCGGTGATATAAAGTACAAATTTCCACACCTCCCTGATTTCACTGATGGGGAGATCGTAGGGATCATACTCGGTGTTGAGGGAGATCATCCTCAAACTGCCTTTCTCCGCCAGCTCGTTCCTGACATTCTTGAAGACCACCCCCTCGTTCAGGGTTAACACGAGGTAGGGATGATCGTTTTTGATGGAGTTCAGGTCCTGCACATATTCGCCGACCACCCAGCTTTTGTCGCGGACCGGCAGCATCGAATCGCCGGAGATCTGAAAGGCGCGGTATTTTTTCTCCCTGCTCAGCATGGGAAGCTGAAAGTTGGGCAGCGCGGAGATGAACTCCGGATCGAAATAGCCGGTCGTATAGCCTGCCTTCGCCTTGATGGAGACGATCTCGATGTTCTCCTTGTTCCGCGCATCCACGGTAGTGGCCAGCACCCGCACTTCGTTCCCCTTCACAAACACATCGGAGCCGTGCTCGATGACATACATCTGGCTCTCCCGCAACCCCGACAGGTTGATGCGCACCAGCGTATCGATGGAGAGGTGAAACAGGTCGGAGAGGCCGATCAGGATGTTCACGGGCGGAAAGGTGGTGCCGTTCTCGTAATTGTTGATGCTCGACCGCTTGGTGTTCAGCGTCTCCGCCAGGTCCTGCTGCGTCAGCCTTCGCCTTTTTCGTAAAAATTTTAAATTTTCCGAGAGAAACATGTACAGAATTGTTTAAAGTAGATTATATTGTAGTCGTACAAATGACAAAAATATAGTCAAATGTAGTTATTTATTCCGAATGAACCAAGAATCCAGGTAAAATTTTAACCTTCTTTACTTTCTATCGCCTGGTTCATTCGGAAAGAAATAGCTGCCGGTTCATGGAACCAATCGGGATTTGTAAAACCTTTTTTTAACAGGCAATCTTCGTCGAACATGCAACTTCAGGACAGAACGATACTGCACATGGATCTGGATACTTTTTTCGTATCGGTGGAGCGGCTGCTCAACTCGGATCTCATCGGCAAGCCGGTGGTCATTGGGGGAATCTCCGACCGCGGGGTGGTGGCCAGTTGCAGCTACGAGGCCCGGAAGTTCGGGGTCCATTCGGCCATGCCGATGAAGATGGCGCTGAACCTCTGCCGCGATGCCGTCGTGATTCGCGGCGACATGGATTCCTACAGCAAATATTCCAAGCTGGTGACGGAGGTGATCGCCGACAAGGCTCCTATGTACGAAAAGGCCTCCATCGACGAGCACTACCTCGACATCAGCGGCATCGACCGCTACTGGGGAGCCCTCAAATGGTCGCACGAGCTGCGCCAGTCGATCATCAGCGAAACGGGGCTACCCATCTCCTTCGGCCTCTCCGTGAACAAGACGGTGAGCAAGATGGCCACGGGCGAGGCGAAACCCAACGGGGAGAAGCACGTCGGCAAGGATTTCGTCCAGCCCTTCCTGAACCCGCTGTCGATCAGGAAGATTCCCGGGGTGGGGAGCAAGACCTATCAGCTGCTTCGGTCGATGGGCGTCTCGACGATCCAGACCCTGGGTGCCGTCCCCGTCGAGATGGTGCAGAGTGTGCTGGGCCAGAACGGCATCGAGATCTGGCGCCGGGCCCACGGCATCGATTTCACCCCGGTGGTGCCCTACAGCGAGGAGAAGTCGATCAGCAAGGAGCGCACCTTCGAGACCGATACCATCGATGTGGCGATGCTCGACCAGCTGATGATCTCGATGACCGAGAAGCTCTGCTTCAAGCTGCGCAAAAACGAGAAGCTCACCTCCGTGGTGACGGTGAAGATCCGTTATGCCAACTACGACACGCACACGCTGCAGAAAAAGATCCCCTACACCTCCTTCGACCATGTCCTGATCGGCGTCGTCAGGGAGCTGTTCAGACGGTTGTACGAACGAAGGATGCTGATCCGGCTGGTAGGGGTGAAGCTGGGCGGATTGATCCACGGGGTGCAGCAGCTCGACCTGTTCGAAGACAACGAGGAGCGGATCAAACTCTATCTCTCCATGGACAAGATCCGGCTCCGCTTCGGGGCCGGGGCCATCCGGCGGGCCTCGGGGATGACCGTCCTAAAACACTGAAGGTCTCCAAGACCTTCAGTGTTTCCGCCCTCCGCCCTCCCCCTCTCATCTTCCCAGTCCACCCAGTCCTCCCAGTCCTAAAGTCTTACAGGCCCCAAGTCTTACAGTCCTAAAGTCTCCCTCTCTTCCCACTCTTAACTCTTCACTCTTCACTCTTCACTTCCCCCATGTACCTCAACACCCACTCCTACTACAGCCTCCGCTACGGAACCATGAGCCTCGACCAGTTGCTGGACCAGGCCGTTATCCAGGGGATCACCACCCTGGCGCTGACGGACATCAACACCTCCATGGGCATTCCGGAGCTGATCAAAAAGGCGAAGGAGCGGAACCTCAAGCCCATTGCCGGGGTGGAATTCAAAAATGGGGACGAAATGCTTTTCATCGGGATCGCCAAAAACAGGGAGGGGCTGAAAGAGCTGAACGAATACCTCACCCAACACAACCTGAGCGGCGAAAAGTTTGAGGAGGAGGCCCCTGCTTTCGGCGACGTATTCGTGATCTATCCCTTCGGGAAGATGCCCGGCTCGGTCCTGGGCGACAACGAATTTACAGGTATAAGGCCCCACCAGCTCAACAAGCTCGTTACCTCCGAATACCGCGGTTACCCCGAGAAACTGGTCGTCTGGCAGCCGGTCACCTTCCTCGACGATAAATCGCTGCTGATTCACAAATGCCTGCGTGCCATCGACCACAACACGCTGTTGAGCAAGCTGCAGCCGCACCAGTTTGCCGATCCCGACCAGGTGATGGCAGTACCCTGGAAGTTGAGGGAGATCTTTCAGCACCACGCCGAGATCATCGAAAACACGGAGTGGCTGATGGAGCAGTGTTCCATCGACATCGAATTCAAGGTGAGCAAGAACAAGCGCACCTACAGCAAGACCAAAGAGGATGACCGGCTGCTTTTGCAGAAGCTGGCCAACGACGGAATGCTTTACCGCTACGGCAAAAACAACCAGACTGCGAAGGAGCGGATCAAACACGAGCTGGAGATCATCGACAACCTCGGCTTCTCCTCCTATTTCCTGATCGCCTGGGACGTCATTCATTACAGCATGTCGAGGGGTTTCTACCATGTGGGGCGGGGAAGCGGCGCGAACAGCATCGTGGCCTACTGCCTGCGGATCACCGATGTGGATCCCATCAAGCTCGACCTCTATTTCGAACGGTTTCTTAATCCAAAGCGAACCAGTCCGCCCGACTTCGACATCGACTTCTCGTGGAAGGACCGCGACCAGGTGCAGGACTACATCTTCAAACGGTACGGGAAGAACCACGCGGCCCTGCTGGGCGCCACCTCCACCTTCCGCGACAAGTCCATCATCCGGGAGCTGGGCAAGGTATTCGGCCTGCCCAAGGAGGAGATCGACCTGCTGGTGAACGACCCCGGCAACAGCTACAACAACTACGACACGGCCAACATGATCCGGACCCTGGGGCAGGAGGTGCTCGATTTTCCCAACATGCGGACGATCCACGCGGGCGGGATGCTCGTGACCGAAGAACCCATCACCTATTTTGCCGCCCTGGACATGCCCCCGAAGGGCTTTCTCACCACCCAGTGGGACATGTACATCGCCGAGGAGATGGGCTTCGAGAAGCTCGACATCCTCAGTCAGCGGGGGATCGGGCACATCAAGGAGGCGGTGGAGATCATCGTCGATAACGGCGGCAAGGAGATCGACATTCACCAGGTCGACAGGTTCTTTGCGGATCCAAAGGTTCGGCAGCAGCTGAAGGATGGGGAGACCATCGGTTGTTTCTACATCGAGAGCCCCGCGATGCGCGGACTGCTGAAGAAGCTCCGGTGCGACAACTACATCAGCCTGGTTGCGGCCAGCTCTATCATCCGCCCCGGAGTGGCCAAGTCGGGGATGATGCGCGAATACATCCGGCGGTTTCACCACCCCAACGACTTCACCTACCTCCATCCGGTGCTGAAGGAGCAGCTGAGCGAAACCTACGGGGTGATGGTGTTTCAGGAGGATGTGATCAAGGTGGCCCACCATTTTGCCGGACTGGATCTGGCCGAAGCCGATGTGCTCCGCCGGGCGATGTCGGGAAAATTCAGGTCGCTCAGGGAGTTCCGGCTGATTGAAGAGAAATATTTCGCCAACTGCAGGGAGCTGGGCCGCTCCGACGAGGTGGCGGCGGAGGTGTGGCGGCAGATCGAATCCTTCGCAGGCTACTCCTTCTCGAAGGCCCATTCGGCCTCCTATGCCGTCGAGAGCTTCCAGAGCCTCTACCTCAAGGCACACCATCCGCTCGAGTTCATGGTGGCCGTGATCAACAATTTCGGCGGGTTCTACCACACCTGGGTCTACTTCAACGAGGCGCAGCGGCAGGGTGCCACCATCGAACTGCCCTGCATTAACAGGAGCCTGCTCCACACCAGGATCATCGGCACCACCATCTTCATGGGGTTCGTCCATGTCCAGAACCTGGAGAGCACCACCATCGAGCTGATCCTGAGCGAACGCAAATGTCACGGGGAGTACCGCTCCATCCACGAATTCATCGACCGGGTGCCGGTGGGCAAGGAGCAGCTGGTGATCCTGGTCCGGCTGGGGGCCTTCCGCACCCTGGAGGCCAACAAATGTTCCCTCCTGTGGGAGTCGCAGCTCTATCTGAGGAAGGCACCGGTCAGGGTTCTTTCGGGGAGCATGTTTCCCGCAGAGCACAAGAGCTTCGAGATGCCGGTGCTGGACCATTCCCCCATCGAGGATGCCTATGATGAGATCGAACTGCTGGGGTTTCCGGTTACCATGAGCATGTTCGACCTGCTTCAGACCCACTTCCGGGGGGAGGTGATGGCCAGGGAACTGCTGCAGCACCTGGGCCGGAAGATACGGATGGTGGGACGGATGGTCACCATCAAGTATGTCAGGACCTCCAAACGGGAGATCATGCATTTCGGAACCTTCATCGACCACACCGGCAATTTCTTCGATACGGTACACTTTCCCGATTCATTGAAAAACTACCCGTTCAAAGGGCCGGGCATCTACCTGATTTTGGGCAAGGTGGTGCAGGAGTTCGGCTTTCCCTCGATAGAGGTCGAGAAGATGGCGAAGCTGCCGTATCAGGCAAATCCGAAAGGATGATGGGGAAAATTTAGCTGTTAGCAGCGGGAAAATTGATGTCGAGTGGTTGCGTCAAACGAATCAGTTCGGACTTGACTTAGTCGTTTAACCGATCCAATTCAAGGGGATCCATGCTACTGCCAATAGTCTTGACGACTTAATATCTTCCTCTGCTTTTATGAATAACCTGAATGCTTCCTGCCCGCTTGCTTGACAGTCGGGGTTTCAGCGTCTCATTAATTCGAGATGCTGAAACAAATTCAGCCTGAGGCAGTATCAAATGATATTTGTTAAGACATTAATTTACAGTTAATAAACCATTTTTGAAGGATCATATTTCCAAAGGGTATAAGTAGAGTTAGTGCCACTATTTTCCATTCCAACATATAAATTATCTTTCAGGAAAAAATAGAACAAACCGCCATACGTATGATCAGTCGGGAATTCTTCCTTCATTAACCATGTGTTTGAAGTCGGATTGTATGACCACAAACGCCTGTCAACCAACTGAGTTGACTGCTGACTTACAGAGCTTATCCCAAAATAGAGTTTACCGTTGTATGAAAATGTTGCAAGACGATCGCCAAGATTTCCAGGGTATTGTGATTTAATGGTCCATTTATCTGCGGCAGGATCATATTCCCAGAGATTCTTATCAGAAGTAATTACATAAGCCTTACCGTTTAAAGTAGTTCCTCCATTCGATGATCCGCCTTCAATAGGAAGACGGGCTTTTGGTTGCCACACGTTAGTAACCGGATCATACATGAAAGATTGATAAGAACTCAGGATATAGATTTTATTATTTACCGATAAGCCTTGGTAATGCCCGGTAAAAAGATGAGATTGGAAGGGAATACTGGATTGTATACTCCATTTCCCGGCGGCCAACTTGTATAAATAGCTGTAATTGGTATACATCAAATATTGAATTGTACCTGAAGCGACAGACATGAATTGTAAACTATATATCATGTTGGGGAAATCTTCAATGCCTGAAAATTTGTTGGTCGCCGAATCAAAACGATCCATTTTTGAGCTTGAATGGATAACATATCCGTATTCAGTATCTGAACAACTGTAAAACGGGTCTGCGATGTTGACTACTGAATCAATAATCGTCCAACCATTATTGGCACTTCCTTTACTGGTGAAACTGATCGAATTCCCATATACGGTGATAGCGCCGTTGGTGGCAAAGGCTCTTATCTTATATTCAACTTCTTTGGCTAATGCGTGATCAATCCGAATGGAAAAAGAATTCGAAGCCGGTTTCTCGTTTAAAATGATTTTATAGGAGCTTTCTATCATCTGATCTTTAATCCCCCAAACAAATCCATAGGAGGTAGCAGGCATTTTCCCTTCCTGAATTAATTCCCCCTGAAAAGTTGCACCGGTTTCATCAATGTCTTTAGGTGTAACGGTAAGTATGATCGGGAATTCTCTTGCATCAGGTTCAGCATCTTTACAACCAAACGTGAAAGTCATAAGGATGAGCAAAGCTATGGTTGTGTATTTCACTCGTAAATATATTTGTTAAATAATTGAATATCTGTGATTACTCATGGAACTCGCAGGTGAATTTACCTTGCCTTTTGTGTGTCTTGCCCATGCTCGTTTCATAACTGTTAAAATAGTATTCCAATTTTAAATGCAATTTCATAGCGATTGTACAAATTGGTATTGCTCTTTATGTTGTGCATTTTACTAAAGTCAACTTCTGCAAACCATGAGTATTTTGAGCCGTAATTTGAAATGACTCCTGTACCTGCCGAATAGCCGGTCCTGTCATTTTGCAGAACTTGAGAATCAATAACGCTGGTGAAAATCTCGTTTCCAACGGTATCAAATTGGTATAAAGTGCTGTTTTTATGAATGCTCCGAGAATAAACTGGCCCAATCTGAAAAAATGGAGACAGAAAATCTTTCATTATGGTGTACCTTAAATAGATAGGAATAGTGATAGAACTCGAATTTAAAACAAGATCATAGTCATCGTCATGGTTAAATGCTTTGGTAGCACTGAAATGATCAAAATTGAGCCCGGGATGAAAGGATAAATTAATTGGGCTAAACGGAATATCTGCAAATGCCCCGAAAGAAAAACCAAAAGGACTCATAATTACTGGAACCGGATAACTCCAGCCATTGTCAATTGCAGACAGCTTGTACGATGTGCCTCCGAGTTCAAATCCATACCGTGACCTTAGAAAAGGCCGGTCTGCACAACTGTTGTAATCTTTTAGGTACCGCATCAAATCATTCCTTCGTGTCCTGACGAATGGTGCATTTTTGATGACCCGGGGGCAATCGGCCAGCATGCGATCCAGGAACAACTTGTTATTATTCAAAAGCTGGGGTACTTCTATCGGATTTAAATGAATGCTATCGTTCAGAAAATACTTTTTTTCTCCTTCAACAATCGCATAATACAAGTTAACCTTTCCAGAAACAAGTAGTTGCAGAAAATATCTCTCCGGACGATCCTTTACTTCAATGGTAAACGCTTTAAAAAATTGCCTGTCGTTAAATCCATACGATTTAACTTGATCCGGAGAATATTGAATTCTTTTTGAACCTTTCATTATCTGGCAAATTTTGAAATTCAAATTGCCTCCGTCAATTATTTTAATACCTGAATAAGTGGTTGAATCAATTGAATAATACCCTCTTTGGGAATATAGAAATAAGGGAAATAGGCTGATGAACAGAACGAATAAAAAAAATTTCATTTGCAAGAATTTTAACTTGTTAGGCTAATGAACAGGTTGAACCCTTTACTTATAAAAATCCTTAATGATAAAACGTTGATTTTATATGGTTATTCTCTTTGACCATTATAATTTTCCTGTCATTCAAATACAAAATAAATAAAATAAAATGATAGCAAGGACTAAATTCATACAAAACTTAAAAGAGCGTCCCCTGATTCGTCGGTGGTTCGTCCTTCCGCTTGCCGCTTCCCATTCCCTGCAGCTTCAGATCCTGCCTGACGATTGTACCAAATTCGGTAGGGCCATCTGTGTCGATCGGGATGATGTAATCCTTGCTTTTGTTGTGAGGATCCTTGATCTTGATGGAGATGGCTTCCGCCTTGAAACTGTCTCCCGGATAGGGTTTGAGCAGCTCCAACACCTCTTCGATTGGCAGCGAATCGTCGAGCCACTTCTGCTCATCTTTCTGGTCGAGCACCACAGGTGAGCGATGGTGCCCGATCTCCAGCGTCACCGAGTTGGCTACTGTGGTGATGATGGTAAAGGAGTTGGTCATTTCGCCTGTTGTGTTGTTGACCCAGGTGTCCCAGATCCCGGCAAAGCAAAACACCTCCTCGTTCTTCTTCCTGATAAGGCAGGGCTTGTTCAGCCGCTCCTTCTCGGGCCCTTCAATGTAGCCATTGGCAATGACAAGGCATCTTTTGGAACGGATGGAAGTTCTAAAAGAGGGTTTGTTGACAATCCCCAATTGCCCCGAATAGTTGACATCATTTTCTGGATTCAGATCCCCTTCAGAACGGGCGTTGATCAAATACATTTTCCTGGCAGCCCATGCGGGGGTAAGTCCAAACTGGAAAGCCTGGAGATCCCCAGGCTTGTCGCTGGTGATGACATAGGCCAGATCCCCAGCTGCCACATTGTAATTGGAGGAAAGGTTGATCTCCGGCGCACTGCTGACACCAAACCGTTTCACAAAAAGCTCAAGGTCTATGACCTGTACAAATCGTCCGCACATCACACAATTATACTAAAAATGGGGCAAATGGCGGAAGACCGTGTGAAAAAATCCAAAGGAATGAATATTTTAGCCCAATTATTACTGCCCGGTATCCGGTTCCATCTGCAACTAAAAAACAAAATATCAAACACATGAGATTTCTTTTTCGTATCCTGATGGTGGTCCTTTTTACCTCATCCTGCACTGCCTTGATGGCGCAAAAAAAGGTCGAAATACTCTCTGTTCCTGCCGGGATTAAATTTGCGAAAATAGAACCCAATGGAACAACCGTCTTGCCAAGTGGCCGTTTGCTCCATCCTGCCGGGGATCTGATCCGGATTACCAACGACCCTTTCGGCATGGCCATCTCTCCGGATGGAAGGAAATCTGTCACTTTGCACAATGGGGTATTCTCGATTATTGACATTCAGTCCTTAAATGTTATCAGGGTTCCCAGCTACGATAAAAAAATCAAGTCTCCCCTTTCGAAAGGATCGTTCCTTGGAGTTGCCTTTTCACATGATTCGAAAACTGTTTACCTGAGTGGCGGGGACAACGGAACCGTCATCGTGTACAATACGGAGACCCTGAGCCAAACTGACTCCATCTCATTGAATGGCAAGGTAGAGGGCGTTGATTATGGTGACAGTTTTACTTCCGATCTGGTGCTGAACGAGGCCAACAACGAACTGCTCGTGCTCGACCGTGCGAACTTCAGGATGGTACGCATCAACTTGAATACACGAAAGATTACCGCTTCCATCCCGGTAGGCCGCTTGCCTTTTGGCCTTACCCTGAGTCCCGATAAAAAAACGGCCCTCGTGGCCAATGTGGGGATGTATTCTTATCCCCTGATCACAGGAGCCACGCCTCAGAACTATGACTCCATGCTGATCTCTCATCACCCCTACGGCGACAATACCAAAGAGTCGATCAACGGTACTGTGGTGGAAGGTCGTCAGGCCCCGGGAGTGGGCAGTCCGCTCCATCCGGATGCCATGAGCGTTTTTACCATCGACCTGCTGACCAACAAGGTGATGGATAAATTCAAAACCGGATTCCAGATCGGACAGATGGTGGAAGGTGCCAAAGTGGTGGGTGGTGCCAGTCCCAATTCGATCGCCGTGGGCAAACAATTTGCATACGTGACCAATGCCACCAACGACAACATCTCCGTCATCGATTACAAAAATCACAGGCTTTTGGGCGAGATTCCCATTCTGGTGGATCCCCGTATCGACAAATACCGCGGCCTGCTCCCATTTGGCATTACGCTGAGCAAGGATGAGAAAACGCTGTTTGTGGCCCTGCTGGGTTTCAATTCCGTGGCAGTGATCGATGTAGATTCAAGAACGACAAAAGGTTTGATCCCTTCCTGCTGGGGACCGACCCGCGTTCGTCTGTCGGAAGATGAAAAGGAAATCTACATCATCACCTGCCGGGGATTGGGCGCCGGACCCAACGGCGGCAAGGGTTTCGTGGCTCCGCCGCAGGGGAGCTACATCGGTGACATCCAGTTGGGTACTTTCCAAAAGGTGAAAATGCCTGGGACAACCCAACTGGCATCCTACACGCAACAGGTAATTGACGACACTTTTCAGACAGTCACCCTCACCGATGACACCAAGAATCCACTGCCTGCACTGCCTGGTCTGCGGAAATCGCCCATCCAATATGTGGTCTACATCACCAAGGAGAACAGAACGTACGACGAAATTTTCGGTCAGCTGAAGAATGCCGCGGGCGATAGCTCCCTGGCCAGATTCGGGATACACAACGAATATACCCTGCCCGATTCCCTTAGGAAATTGTTTCCCGATCTGCGCATCAGTCCCAACCACCACAAGTCGGCCAAACAATTTGCCTTTTCCGACAATTTCTATTGCGATGGCGATGCCTCCATTCACGGACACCATTGGATGGTAGGAGTAATCCCCAACGAATGGGTGGAGGCAAATTCAAGTGTCTCCAAGAATGCCATGGTTTTCTCGAAGGCCCCTGGAAGGCGTTTCCCTTGCACCACCGGAAGCGTTGATCCCGAGGATTATGCCGAAAAGGGCGGCCTCTGGGAGGCCCTCGAAAGAAAGAAGGTCTCTTTCTACAACTTTGGGGAGGCGAATGAAACCGGGCTTGTCAGGGAGGAGTGGAACGATACCAACACAGGAGCGGCTCACGGTGTAATGGTTCCGATGCAAAAGGCCTTGTTCAGCAGAACCAGCCACAATTATGCCGGATTCAATACCAATATTCCGGACCAATACCGGATGGATCAGTTTGAGCAGGAGTTTACGCAAAAGTGGATCAAAGGAAAAAAGAGACTGCCCTCCTTGCTGACGATGCAGGTTCCCAACGACCACGGAGCCGATACAAGACCCGCCGATGGGTACTATTTCAAACACTCCTTTATGGTCGACAACGATCTGGCTGTAGGCCGAATTCTTCATTTTCTCTCACGTACCAAATACTGGAAAAAGATGCTCGTCATCATCACTGAAGATGATCCGCAGGGAGGTGTCGATCACATCGACGCCCACCGGTCGGTGCTCATGATGGCAGGTCCTTACGTAAAAAGGGGCTATGTTTCACATACACACGCCAATTTTGGTTCCATTCTGAAGACTATATACAACGTGCTGGGGGTTCCCTATGTCAACCAATTCGATGCTACTGCCTCACTGCTTCAGGATTTCTTTACTTCAATACCGGATTACACCCCCTACACAATGGAATTGCACGACACCAGAATCTTTGACGCCGAAAAGGCGATGAAGAAATACAACAAAACCATCGATTGGAAGAAGATCGAGAAAGGTCCAGATATGGATGATGAGGAGGTCGAACGCAAAAAATTGTACACGAAATAGCAGCATGAACAACTTAGCAGACAGAATCATTAACTTTAACAGCGCGCTCCATTTCGAAGGAGAGTTGCCACATGGAATCCGGATCATGAACCCCTTCGCCGAAAATGAAGAGATCCTGCCGCTATCCGGGACTTTTTACAAAAAATTCTACGACGACAACCATCCGCGCCACCTTATTTTGGGTATCAATCCGGGCCGATTTGGTGCAGGAGTAACGGGAATCCCATTTACCGACACCAAACGATTGAACAAGGAGTGTGAAATTGCCTATCCTGGTAAGGTCACGCACGAACCCTCTTCCGTATTTGTCTATGAAGTAATTGAAGCCTATGGCGGAACACATGCATTTTACAGGGATTTCTTCATCAATTCGGTGGTTCCGCTTGGATTCACCATCACCGACAAAGGCGGGAGCGAGAGGAATTTCAACTACTACGACAGCAGAGAATTGACGGCAGCCATCTACGATTACAGCATCGAAAACATCAAAAAGCTGATTGCACTCGGGATGAAAACAGACTTTTGCTACTGCTTTGGCACCGGGCAGAACGAAAAATTCCTCCGATCCCTCAACGACAAGTTTCATTTTTTTGAGGAGATCATTGCCCTTGAACACCCAAGATTTGTGATGCAGTACAAGTCAAAATCAAAGCAGGTCTATCTTGACAAATATTTGGCAGCGTTTAAGAGAATTGGGTAATCAGGGAGGAAAAGTGAAAAGTGAAAAATCAGGACGAGTCACTGCATTTTAGTTGAGAATAGCGATGGAAGAGATTTTGCAGCAGTGTTTGGCAGGCGACCGGTTTCAAAAAACCTGCACTGCGTGATGTTAGGTCTGGTAGGCATTTACAACAACACTATTATTTGATAGCAAACGCCAGCCAGCCTATCTGCTCAATAAATTCATCATTCATCATTCATTATTTTTCACTTTTCATTTACCTCGTGTACACCGGCACTCCCGGTTTCGACAAATTGACATTGAAATAGTAACCTTCTGTGTCGAATCCCATTAGCTCCTCTTCGCTTTTGATTTGGTATTCCAAAATGTAACGGGTCATCAAACCCCTGGCTTTTTTTGCATAGACAGTAATCATCTGATAACCCCCATTTCTGCTTTCCAGAAAATGAGGCGTGACTACTTCTGCCTTGAGCTTTTTGTTGTCAAGAACGGAAAAATATTCCTGCGAAGCAAGGTTGATCAGCAGGTTAGAGCCGCTATCTTTTAAATCTATCCCAATTTGACGGGTAATTTTTTGTCGCCAGAAATGATACAGGCCTTCGTATTTGCCAAAACGGAAGGCGGTACCCATTTCGAGACGATATGGCTGTATCAGATCCAAAGGCCTGATCACTCCATACAAACCAGAGAGGATGCGCAAATGTTGCTGGGAGTATTCTGCCACTTCGTTGGACAATGAAGCAGCATCCAAACCATGGTATACTTCTCCCTTGAAAGAGAAAATTGCCGGATGAGAATTGGCAACTGTAAATTCGGGCTGCCAAAATGCATACCTTTCGAGATTCAACAAGGCTAGTTTGGAGTTAACTGCCATCAATTCTTCCAGTTGTCTCAATGACAGCTTCTTCAGATGCCTGACCAATTCGGCTGCTTCTTTCGGGAAAAGTGGTTGCGAATTCAATTCGGTGGTGCTTACAGATTTGAAGTCGAGGGTTTTGGAAGGGGAGAGAAGTATGAGCATTTTATTTTGAGTTGGATGGATATTGTTGTCTTTGGTATATTCATCGGTCGAGGTACCAAAGACTTGCAGTTTGGAGAAATGAGCCTGCGAATAGGATTTCCCAAAGTCGATACTGTGAAACAATTCGCTCATTTTGCCATACAAATTTAGCACATAATCCGTTCAAAAATGTGCTTCAGTGAAAAACTCAGGTCAGAAAAAATATGCTTAAAGGTAGCTTTAAGATTAGCTGGCAGAGAAACAAACCGTGCATATAGAATTAGGAAATTTAAAGGCAATAAAAGATAATTTTACGAAATATGTAATTACTTTGGATGGTTGTTCGGGGACAAGTTATGGAGGTCTTATTCATATTCCACTGAGGAAATTTTTAACCATTTCTCAAGGACAATAGTGTAGCTTAATCAAATCAAAGAAATCACCAAAATGTTAAAAACAGCATTACTTGGAGCAGCCCTTCTGGGTAGTTTAATATCAGCTGCCCAGCAAAAAAATATTTTTACAAATACAGCTGTACCTTATCTTGAACTTAAATCCGGGTTTTCAAAGCCACCTGCCGAATCCGGACTCCGTTGTTATTGGTGGTGGCTCAATAGCATGGCAACCAAAGAATCTATTACCCGCGACCTGGAAGAGATGAAGAGCAATGGGTATGGAGGTGCCTCTTTAGTGGATGCCGGAAGTTCCAATTATCAAGTCGCTCTCAAAACTGCGCCTGGACCCGTTTTTATGAGTCCTGAGTGGATGGAACTTTATAAACATGCCGTGAGGGAAGCCACCAGGGTGGGTATCGAATTGAGTGTTAATGTCCAGAGTGGCTGGAATCCCGGAGCACCCACCATTACACCCGAATTTGCCATGAAAAAAATTGTTAGTTCAGAAGTGGATGTTACCGGAGGAAAACAAATCAGCATTGAACTCCCGCAATTGGAAAAAAATCTGATGGTGAAGGATGTCCTGATTCAGGCGATTCCTAAAATAGATACTGCATTTCTTAGAAACAAGGCTATTCAGAATTGGAAGAAGAAATCGTTCAATCAAAATATAGGCTGGAGTGGGATATACCCGCTTTATGAGCTTAGAGCGGATTATCCGGGAACAGGAAGAGAGATTGCCATTAAAAAAGAAGATATAATCGATCTTACTAGAAATTTTAAGGATGGGAAACTGGATTGGAATGCACCGGAAGGTAAATGGACGATAGTGCGATACGGTTATACCTGTACCGGTGCCCGTACTTCGACTAACAGCGACGGTTGGGAAGGTCTGTCGGTCGATCACCTTAATCCGAAGGCATTTGAGCTGTTTAGCAATACCGTGATTATCCCTTTGATCAAGGCGGCTCAGTCGGTTGGAAACAGTGTTAAATACCTCCAGACCGACAGCTGGGAAATGGGTCAGGTGAGTTGGACCAATAATTTTGCAGAGGAGTTCAAGAAATTCAGAGGTTACGATATCTGGCAGTATATGCCTGTATTGGCGGGTCGTATCGTGGAAAACCGCGATGAATCCAACAGATTCTTATTTGATTTTCGGCAGACAATTGGCGACTGTGTAGCGGAAAACCATTATCAGCTTTTCTATAATGTTGCGCACCAATACGGAATGGGCATCCATCCTGAATCTGGAGGACCTCACTCTGCCCCGGTCGATGCATTAAGGGTGATGGGGATCAGTGATTTTCCGCAAGGGGAATTCTGGGCTGTTGCCAATACCCACCGGATCAAAGACGATCAGCGGCTTTGTGTAAAACAAAGCGCCTGTGTGGCGCATACCAATGGCAAACGCTTCGTGGCTGCAGAGGGACCAACAAGTATCGGTCCCCAATGGGAAAGATCCCCAAAAGACCTGAAAGGGAATTTAGACCGCATTTTCTGTTCGGGAGTGAACAGGATCGTATGGCACACATTTACCTCATCTCCCAAAGAATTCGGTTTGCCGGGCAATGAATATTTTGCAGGAACACATCTGAACCCAAATGTCACCTGGTGGAAGCAATCCAAAGATTTTATCAGTTACCTTGACCGTTCCTGTTACATGCTTCAGCAGGGATTGTATGTTGCAGATGTTCTATATTATTACGGTGACGATGTGCCGAATTTTGTTTTTTTGAAGGAGGATTTTCCAGAACTAAAATTTGGCTATGATTGGGACAAGTGTTCGAAAGATGTGATCATGAACCGTGTCTCATTCGACGGCGAAAAGATCGTTTTGCCTGACGGAATGAGCTACAGGGTCATGGTACTGGCACCGGAAAAGTCGATCGATCTTAATGTGCTGAAAAAAATCGAATCGCTTGTCAATTCAGGAATGACAGTTGTTGCTCCCCGACCCGAAAGGACCTCTGGCTTATCTGGATTTCCTGACAGTGACCGCGAACTAAAAATCATAACAGACAGGTTATGGGGAAATATTGACGGCAAGAATGTCATCGAAAACAAGGTTGGCAAGGGTAAAGTTATCTGGGGAATTGATATTAACGTGATCCTGGAGAACATGAAAGTGCAGCCGGATTTCGCTTTCAAAAGCAATCAGGCTAAGACCTCTTTGGATTATATTCACCGAACAACCAACAATCAAGAGATCTATTTTGTCGTGAATCGCTTCGCCCGCAAGGGAATAGATGATTTTGAATTCAGATACCTAACTACACCTCCTGACAGGTTTGAACAGGTCACTGCCAGTTTCCGGGTATCCGGAAAAACCCCGTCGATCTGGAATCCTAAAACCGGGGAAATGTCGGATATTTTAACTTACAGGGAAGAAGCTGGACGAACACTTATTCCAATTAATCTTGAACCGGAGGGCTCGGTTTTCGTAGTCTTTCAAAATGCCAAACCTGAGCGGCACATCACAGATGTTCAGAAAGATGGGAAATCATTTTTTCCGAATAATCAGTTCGAGGCAAAGGATTTTCCTTGTCTCAATGTATTGTTAAAGGAAGGAAAGAAATCAATTTCTGTTTTTGATTCCGGAATTTATGAGTTAACCTGGTCGGACGGAATAAAAAATAAGTTTACGGTGAATAATTTAGATCCAATAACGGAATTGACAGGTGCCTGGAATGTTAATTTTGATCCGAAATGGGGTGGTCCGGCTCACTATTCCATGAGCGAATTGAAATCATGGATTAAACTGGAGGATCCAGGTATCAAATATTATTCAGGAACAGCAGTCTATTCCAAATCGTTTGAGTCCACTTCCAAACAGACTAAGGGCAAGCAAGTGATTCTAGATCTTGGCAATGTGCAGGAGATGGCATCCGTTAAAATCAATGGTCGACAATTAGAAGTAACCTGGAGCGCTCCTTTCAGATATGACATCACTCCTTATGTCAGGAAAGGTGCTAACCAACTGGAAGTTCATGTTGTTAATATGTGGCCAAACAGATTGATTGGTGATGCCGCATTGCCCCCAGCCCAGCGGCTGACCAGAACCAATATCAATAAATTTAACGGGCCGGACAGGGAGAAGTATCTTAGGGAATCAGGTTTGCTTGGACCTGTGAAAATCAGTTTTATTCCGCAATTCAAGCTAAACTAAGTTAATTAGATTGATTAAAGTTAACTTCGATAACAAAAAAATGAAAAAGCAATCTTGCTTCCAGAGGATGGTCGAAATACGTTTGGTAATCAGCAAATGAATGACGGGGAATTTCCCTGGAAACAGATTTAAAAGTTTCTCATTGATTGAAAGCTAATTGGGATAGATTTTAGTGCCTGCTTATGCTCTATTAGATCTGGTTGAGTTGTCAGCAGGGTTTACCAGCAAAAAAACCACCTTGCGTTTTTCGCACTAATTGTCTCATAATTGCCTAAAAATAATAGCATAAATTGTGGCATATGATTCAATAGTCACCGGCAGAAGGTGATTTTTATGCCCGGCTTTACCAATCAGATATAGGCACATCCTTTATGAAACCTATATTTATTTATACCGTATCTAAATAACGTTTAATAAGTATCTGGTTATTGAAAAAAAAGTAAAGGCTATGTTCCGATGAATATTTTGCTTCCAGCTGATAATTGCATCCCATCATATATCATTAAGTGGACACCAGGAACCACTTTAAAATCAGGGCGGCACCGAAAAGCAATACAATTAGGTACAATGTCTATTAAGCAAAAAGGTGAAAAGTTAACAATCTAAAAATAAACGTCATGCCAAAATATGTAATTGAAAGGGAAATTCCCGGTGCAGGAAATCTTACTGCCGAACAATTGAAATCAATTTCTCAAACTTCGTGTGGAGTGCTGAGTAACATGGGTCCGCAAATTCAATGGGTTCAAAGTTATGTAACCACCGATAAAGTTTATTGCATTTACGTCGCACCCAACGTAGAGATGGTTCTTGAACATGCAAAACAGGGCGGCTTCCCGGCTAATTCTGTCAGCGAGGTATCAACAATCATAGATCCAACCACCGCCGAGTAAAACTAAGTCAAAGTTCTACTTGCTGATCAGAATAAATTTTTTGATTGTAGCACTTAGACAATAAAGCACACTTCCTCACTAGAACAGAAATCAAAGAAGCTGCCATTTCGGACAGCCTCTTTGGTGTTCATTTGGAGAATATCGGAATCGAACCGATGACCTTTTGACTGCCAGGGATAAGAGCATATTCGTATTACATTGAATATTAAACAAATAAGAATCGGTAGCATCGCAAAATACAGCATTTTACAGCATTTTCGAGCACAAAAAGGGCACTCCAGCATTTCACTTCAAAATTTGTCAATATTGACAAATCAGATGAAGATAAGTTGGGAATATCCCTAAAGAACTGAAAAAATCAATACTTGAATTTCACTTTTTTCAGTCTTTTTAAATAATTGTATATCAGATAGTTAATAAAAGACGCAAAAAATGTTGATAACTTTTGTGAAAAGATGAATAATTTATTACTTTTGCACTATCATTGCCCAAAGGGCATTTGAACTGGTTGCCCGCAATACCGTAATTTGCGGTCCGCATTCGATGTAATGCGGTTTTTTTTTATAGGCTATTCCTAAACGCGATATATCTCCCCCTAAAAATTCTTCTATCATCTGCATCAACGCAAAAAGCTGTAATTAGCAATGAGTTAGGTGTGACAGGTTTTAACACAACAATAAAATCCTTTTCTTCAAACCAATAATGATCTTTGAGAACATTTTCTTCATCTCTAAATTGAAAGAATTTAATTCTTCGATCTTGTGAATGTAAAAGAATATTTTTAATCCAGTGAATTCGGTTTGCTCGCTCTCTATCAAAATGACGTTTGCCATTCAGCTTACTTTTCCTGGTAACTACATGTACAAATGTTTCTGGATATTGACGAAATCCAGGCATATTTGAAAAATGGGGGATTATCTTTACCCTTTGACCTCCGACAAATAGCGGATCATCGATAAAGTCCGTTTTAAAGATATCAAATAGCTGTTCCTTTATCTCTGAACTTGGCTCAATAGGCATTTCATCAAAAAGAGGTTCTAAATCATCAAGTTCAATCATACCTGTTTCTTTGGTTGATGGTCAAATACATTAAATTTGATGTCCCAAGGTTCAGAGCTTTCATCCAAGGAATACCCCGATAGAGCCTCTATACGATCTATGATTTTTAGCTTAATTGGAGATGGGTTTAGTATTTCTCCTTTAACAAGTCTTGACTTATATGAAACAGCACCAATGAGGAAATCAGTGAGTTGTAAAATTGGGCTTTCGTGTGATCGGATATGTTGAAAATGAGTGAATGGACTTTTACCCCGATAAAGATTTTTAAGTACTTCCTGGATTTTTTTAATTCTATCACGACCCCGAGTATTAGCAATATCAAGATAAACATGATATTCATTTTCATCGTTTGGATTGAAGAAGGAATTAGTTAGTAAATAAAAAATTATTTTATAGTAAAATAGGTCGTGGCTGCCTTGATTAAACTCAACGTGATTTAGATGTTCTTTGTATTTTACTAATGCGCAGCGAAATTGTAAGTCTGAAGAAAAAAAATATTCAATTAACTCGTAATACATTTCCAATCGAGAAGGTGAGGCTTTTTCCCATTTTAATTCAACTGGTGTTTTGTACTTTAATTTAATCTTTTGGATTTGCTCCTTGTGTAGCTTATTATTTTCCAAATTAGATTTTACATAACCGATTGCCATTATCGACTTGGAATAGTCATTTTGCAGATGGCAACTTTCATCAATGTAGATATTGTATGTACTCATATATACAAAAATAACACATTAAGTCTGTCCTTACTAAAAATGTGCGATAATGTTACCAACCGTAAATGGTGGATAAATAAATATTTCCATTTGCTAATGAAATCAAATAGAAATCCACTTAAAAAATCTAAAAAAGCACTCAAGGGCACTCCAGATGGGCACTCACTAAAACAAAAAAGAGTCACAATTTGCATTGTAACTCTCAGATTACCAGTGGAGAATATCGGAATCGAACCGATGACCTTTTGACTGCCAGTGAAAAGAGCAAATTTGTATCATATTGATTATTAAATACATAGAAATCGGTAGCATCGCAAAATACAGCATTTTGCAGCATTTTGGAGCATAAAAAGGGCACTCCAGTATTTCAATTAAAATTTTGTCAATATTGACATAATAAAATAGAGATAAGCTAGGGATAACTACCTAAACATTTTTTGAAGTCCTCCAAGAAGGGATGTTGTAAATTTTATTTACCTATTACCATCGATTCATCAGACCATTGAAAATCAAATTTTATACAGAGAAGTAAAGGATTGATTTTACTCTACCCAAAACCACAATATTGGAACGAATTTTAAAAAATCTGGTCCAAAATCAAATGTTCAAGTTGGAATTTCTTTGAAGTTTTGATTGGTAAAAAAAATCTAAAATATATAGCTTATTGAAATCAATAGATTAAGTTAATTTGAGGGACGAAATGGTCTTATTGCACTATCCAAAAAACATATGATGAGATGATAAACAGAAACATGTCAGCGATTTTATCTGCTGGAGCCTTGACTTCCTTCCTTCTGACCGGATTTTTTCAGTTAAACGGAAAAAGCATGTCGATTCCGGCAGACCTTCCGGCCAAACCCAATGTACTGTTTATCGTCGTTGACGATTTGAATGACTGGGTTGGCTGTCTGGGTGGCCATCCCCAGGCAATCACTCCAAATATGGACAGGCTTGCTGCGAGGGGAACATTATTTGCCAATGCCCATGTTCAGTCACCCCTTTGTAACCCTTCACGATCAAGCGTTTTGACTGGAATGCGACCATCAAGCACGGGTATTTATGGCCTTGCTCCCGGAATTCGAGCTGTGGAGGCTACCAGGAACTGCGTTTCGCTTCCGCAATATTTCAGGAAACAAGGATATTTTACTGCCGGCTTTGGCAAGGTTTTTCATGACGGATCCATTCCAAAAGAACTTCAGGCCAACGAGTTTGATGTGTGGGGCCCGGCGCCTGGAATGCCACTCCCAAAGCAGAAATTTGTTCAGACACCCAGCAAGATGGATGCTGTAGACTGGGGTGTCTACCCTGAAGATGACCGCGATCAGGCCGATTGGAAGACGGCAGACAATGCCATTGCCCAATTGCGGTCCATGCCTGAGGATAAACCTTTTTTTTTGGCTGCTGGTTTCAGGTTGCCCCACGTTCCATGCTTTGCCTCCCAGAAGTGGTTTGATATGTTTCCTCCTGAAAGTCAGATTAAGTTACCTCCTTATTTGCCACATGACCGCGATGATGTTCCCTTTTTCTCCTGGTACCTTCATTGGAACCTGCCTGAACCCAGGCTCTCCTGGCTGAAAGAAGCAAATCAATGGCGCAACCTGGTAAGGTCGTATCTGGCTAGTACTACTTTTATGGACAGTCAGTTAGGAAGACTTTTGGATGCCCTGGAAGCCTCCGGCAAAGTGTCAAATACATTGATCGTACTTTGGTCCGACAATGGCTGGCATCTTGGTGAGAAAGATATTACGGGTAAAAATTCGCTCTGGAAACCTTCCACCCATGTTCCTCTTATTTTTAAAGGCCCTGGAGTAAAGTCAGGCGTACGTTGTTCACAACCGGCAGAATTGCTGGATATCTATCCCACACTGATTGATCTATGTGGAACATCTGCTAAGCCAGGACTGGAAGGGCATAGCCTGAAACCTCAGTTGAAAAATGCCGCGGCCAAACGTCTGTGGCCTGCCATCACAACTGCCAACCAAAACAATCATTCCGTGGTAACTGAAAAATGGCGTTATATCCAATATGCCGATGGTTCCGAGGAGCTTTACGATGATCAGAAGGATCCCAACGAATGGGTCAATCTGGCGCCAAATATCAAATATATGAAGGTCATCATGGAACTGAAAAGGTGGTTGCCCACAAGGAACCTGCCACTTGCTCCCGGAAGTGCCAACCGGATACTGGAACAAAAAGAGGGAGTTTGGTATTGGGAAGGAAAACCAATCAAAAAGGAAGAATTGGTGGATTGACAACAAAAGAGATATAAGATTAATATGAAAAGAACCTCATTGTACCTGCTATTCCTGTTGATGGCCAATCATTTGTTGGCACAGAATCCAATTTGTCCACCGGGGCTCAATATTGCCGATCCAACAACCAGGGTTTGGAAAGATGGTAAATTGTATGTGTACGGTTCACGTGATGAGAGCTTAAAGTATTATTGTTCGTACGATCACTGGGTATTGTCGACCTCCGACCTGATCCACTGGGATTATTTCCCGGATGCTTTTGCGTCCAAAGGGCCAAACGATCAGGTCCCATATAATGATAATCTTTTATTTGCTCCGGATTGCATGTACAAAAACGGAAATTATTACCTCTATTATTGCCAGCCGGGAGGGAATGAAGGGGTTGCCCAGAGTGCCTCGCCCATTGGTCCTTTTACGAATGCGAAGGAACTTTATCTGAAGAAAATGAATCAGATCGATCCGGCCGTTTTTATCGACGATGACGGACAAGCCTACTATACCTGGGGCCAGTTCCAGGCTAAAATTGCCAAACTGAAACCCAGCATGACCGAGATTGATACTACCTCTATTGTTGAAAATGTGATCACCGAAAAAGAGCATTTTTTCCATGAAGGCAATTACATGATCAAGCGAAATGGAATTTATTACATGGTTTATGCCCACATGGGAAGGAAAGGAATGCCAACCTGTATCGGATATTCGACCGCAAAATCTCCCATGGGACCATACAAATACGGTGGTGTGATTGTCGATAACGATGGTTGCGATCCGGAAAACTGGAACAATCATGGATCAATCGTAGAATTTAAAGGTCAGTGGTATGTGTTTTACCACCGCACCACCAATGGTTGCGTGAATTCTCGTAAAACATGCATAGAACCCATCTTTTTCAATCCGGATGGCAGTATTAATGAGGTGGAAATGACCACTCAGGGTGCAGGAAAACCTTTGGATGCATTCTTGAAGATTGAAGCCGAACGTGCCTGTTTGCTGTCAGGACGGGTGCGTATTGAATCTTATAGCTGGGATCAGGCGAATCCTTTGAATCCAGCCAATAACGACCAACTGGGTCAGATTGAAAACAAGGATCGTGCGGTCTATAAATACGTCAATTTTGGAGAGGGTGCAACTTCAGTTGCTGTTCGGGTTGCGCCGGGTGTGAAACCGGGTAAAATTCAATTCAAATTGGATAATTCATGGGGAGCCCCTTACGGAACGCTTGAGGTTCCGGGTGGAGGAGATGGCAAAACTTGGACAACATTAACTTGTAAGATCAGAGAAGTGAAAGGGGTTCATGCACTTCACCTATCATTCGTCGCGGAAGAGAAGGAATCGTTTAATGTGGACTCATTTATCTTTAAAAAATAATGAAAAAGAACCTGTTTCAATACATTTTCAACCTATTTACTGTGTTGATATTTAGCTTTCTGTCTGTTTATGCACAGCAATCACCAGTTTTAGAAGGTTTTAGAAAACAGGTTCGGTCCAGCAATATGGTCAGGAAATATATTACTCCAACACGCATCGTATGGACTTCGGATGCCACCGGGAAATTTATTCAAAATACAGATGTTTTGCTGAAACCCGGAACAGGACAGGCTGTGCTGAACAAAGACAAAGGCTTCATCCTGAAAAGCAGTGCTTCTGAGTTTCCAATGATCATCCTCGATTTTGGGAAAGAAATACAGGGTGGACTTGAAATTGTCACCACAATCAACAATGACAAGAAAATGGGGAAGGTTCGCATTCGTTTTGGTGAATCGGTGAGCGAAACCATGAGCAATGTGGGTGAACATGGGGCAACGAACGAACACTCATTACGCGATTTTGTGATACAATTACCCTGGCTTGGAAAGGTGGAAACGGGTAACTCAGGCTTCCGTTTTGCCAGTATTCAATTGGTTGATCCTGATGTAAAACTGGAGATCAAAGAGGTCAGTGCTGTTTTTTCCTACCGGGATATTCCCTGGCTTGGTTCGTTCAGGTGCAACGACGAGCGGCTCAATAGAATTTGGATGACAGGTGCATACACGGTTCACCTGAACATGCAAGACTATTTGTGGGATGGAATCAAACGCGACAGGTTGGTATGGGTGGGCGACCTTCATCCGGAGGTGATGACCGTCAATACCGTTTTTGGATACAACGAAGTGGTTCCCAAAAGCCTGGATCTTGTTCGTGATCTGACCCCCTTGCCAGGATGGATGAATGGATTGAGTTCTTACTCCATGTGGTGGATACTTATTCACAGGGATTGGTACAAATACCAGGGAAATCTGGCTTATCTGAAGGAACAACAAAACTACCTCTTCCCTTTGCTGAAATTATTGTCGACGAAAATTGATGAATCGGGAAAAGAAATTCTGGAAGGCGGAAGATTTTTGGATTGGCCTTCCAGCGAAAACCTACCGGCTATTCATGCAGGACTGCAATCCTTGATGGTGATGACCTTTCAGGCTGGAGCGCAATTGTGTGCCGTTCTGGATAATCCACAAATGGCTGAACTTTGCAACGGCACTGTAGCGAAATTGAAAAAGCACATACCTGAATTTAACCATTCGAAACAGGCAGCTGCTTTGATGGCTTTGTCAGGATTGGTCCCTGCATCAATAGCCAATCAAGAGATTCTTGCCATGGATGGCGTTCACAATATGTCGACATTTTATGGTTTTTATATGTTGAAAGCACGCGCAATGGCCGGTGATTACCAGGGTTCAATCGATAATATCCGTGGATACTGGGGTGGGATGCTTGACCTGGGCGCCACTACTTTTTGGGAAGATTTTGACATCGACTGGATGAAAAATGCCAACCGGATTGACGAACCTGTTGCAGAAGGGAAAGTTGATGTGCACGCAACTTATGGTGGATATTGCTACAAAGGCCTTCGCCATAGCTTCTGCCATGGCTGGGCCTCCGGTCCAACCTCATGGTTAACGGAAAACGTGCTGGGTGTAAAAGTGATGGAGCCCGGTTGTAAAATCCTGCGGATTGAGCCTCATTTGGGCGATTTGACCTGGGTTGAAGGTACTTTTCCAACACCCCTTGGTGTGGTGAAGATCAGGCATGACAAGTTATCTGACGGAAAGATCAAATCAAAGATTGATGCACCAAAAGGGGTGAAAATTGTCATGAACGAGAATTAATGTAACAGAGCATATAACAAGCTAATTAATGAAGCGAAAACCAAATATTCTGATTATCATCTCTGACCAACAGGGCATAGATACCATCGCGGTCTATAAGGATTATTTCAAACACAATGCATATCTCTGCCACTGGCTGAAGACTCCGAATTTTGACAGAATGGTCGCAGGGGGATATTCTTTTCTGGAATCCCACAGTGCCAATCCTGTCTGCTGTCCGGCCCGTTCATCCTTTTTTACGGGGAGGTATTCCACTGAAACGGGAGTCACCTACAACAATGTAGGCATTGATCAGAACATACCCAACATGGGGCAATGGTTTGAAGCCAACTCTGATTACCACCGCGTTTATTGCGGGAAATGGCATGCCGGAGGACAATGGAACTATCCCGATATAGAGGGAGATAGGAAGATTCCCGGATTTGAAACGATCCCGGTTGGAGTAAGTGGGACAGGTGATTTCAATGATTTCCAGGTATCCGGTGCCCTGAAAGGTTTTATCATGAATTATGCAGAGGAGAGGCCATTTTTGGCTGTTGCCGGATTGATGAACCCTCATGATATCTGCTACTGGACACCTCCGCTGCATGGAAACAAGCTGGTACCGAAATCAGATATTTTCGACCTGGGAAATTCCCTTCCACCCCTGCCTCCCAACTATGATTTTAACTTCAAAGATCCTACTCCCAGGCAACAGACAAAATTTAGCCTTCCTGAATGGCAGAATTACCTTTACGACTATTGCCGGATGATTGAGAAACTGGATTCCGATCTGGGTCGATTGCTTGACGCGGTAGATTCAAGGGAGGATGAAACGCTTGTCATCTTCACCTCCGACCATGGTGAGGGTGCTGCCCGGCACAAGCGTGTCTCGAAATGGCATCCTTTTGAGCAATCCATTAAAGTTCCCTTTATTACCTATTTCCCAAAGCAAATAAAAGCAGGGGTCATAGATCATGAACATGTGGTTTCAGGGATCGACCTGATGACTACCGTATGCGAATATGCAGGTATCGCGGCTCCTCCGCATTGCAAAGGCAGAAGGCTTAAGCATCTTCTTGAAAGAGGAGAAACCTCGGACAGGATGGATGTTGCATTTGCGGAATTTCAACACACCGGACGGGTTGTGCGCAAAGGTGATTTTAAATATGTAAAATTCTACAAATATTCCGGGATGCCTGATCAACCATTTGTTCGACTTGAGGATGGAAAACCGGAAAAATTTCAACCCTGCGCGGGTAGCAGTCGTTACGAGACTTTACCGGACAGGCTCCTCTTTCATTTGAAAGACGATCCCTGGGAACAAAAGGAATTATCGTCCGATCCTGCTTATTCCGCGAAAATGATTGAGTTGGATACTCTATTGGCGGAAGAATGGGAAAAGAAATTGATCCCGGGAACGCATTTTGACAGGAATTAATTAGTACGATCCATGGAAAATCAACATAACAGGCGGAATTTTATCAGGAAAGTTGGGGCATATACTTTGTTCTCACAGGTTCCCCTGCTGGGATGGGCCGAAGGATTTTCAAGTTTAGCCAGCGAAGGGGTAAATCCAGCGGGAGAATTTTCATTGTTGAAATTGGAGAAGATTCTTCCAACATACAATTTTCCCTTTATTCCAAAATTTTCGACCTCCTCCTTTAAGTCGCATTTCGCGCTTTACAATTTATATGGAAACAATGTAACGGAAGCAGGGGATTTCATTTTGAATGCTGATTCATTGGATGAGAACCTGCAATTTAGCTTCACTTCGTCCAGCCTGGCATCCAATGGAATCAGAGACAAGAGTCGCGTTTATAAATACTTTGTTTCGGGAAGAGTTCTTTGTTCCAACCATATGACTTTCTCTCCCCAAACGTGGAATGTAAAATCAAAAATTTCACTTTCTGAGGATGGGGAAGCTTTCAGAGGAACCGGAATTGAAAATATTGGAGAGGTTATAGCAAGGGAGATCCATTTCAATCTGGGTAAAAAACAAATTAAAAAATCATTTGGGTCAGCGGTATTGAGCTGGAAATGGGGATTAATTGCTGTCGCTCAGAGAATGGCTGAAGAATCAATCCCTGAGTTGGAGCTTGCCATTCTGGATGAATTTGATACCATCTATACCAAACAAATGATGAAGTTCCGAAGAAAAGTAAGGCTCGATTGCGGCAGGGACCAGCTGATTGACTTTAAAGTCTTTGAATTAACCGGGAATGGAGTGATTCCAACCGTTTATTGGGTCGATCATTTGAACCGGACTGTATTTGTAATCTCGGGAATGGAAGCTTACGTTTTAACCTAGCGCACCTTAAGAATGAAAATTTTTTATTTAGAAACAGTAAATGATGAATAAATCAATTTTTCCAATACTTGCTGGTTTGACTTGTGGTTTACCTGTAGCCCAAAGTGCCACTAAAAAGCCTAATATTCTGATCATCGTTGCCGACGACATGGGATATTCAGATGCCGGGTGTTATGGCAGTGAAATAAAAACGCCAAATCTCGATAAACTAGCGTCGAATGGTCTTCGTTTTACTCAATTTTACAATACAGGCAGGTGCTGGCCCTCCCGGTCAAGTATTCTGACAGGTTATTACCCGCAATCGGTACGACGGGATAATCTGACCAGACCGAACGGAGAAAACCCAAAACCTCCGACAGGCGGAGCAGGTGGCATTCGTCCGCGCTGGGCGCAACTTTTGCCCGAATACCTGAAACCTCAGGGTTATCGATCCTATGTATCCGGGAAATGGCATGTAGATGGAAAACCGAATGAGAATGGCTTTGACCATTCCTATTTGTACATGAATACGGAAGGATATTTCGGGGCGGTCAACCACACAGAGGATGATGTGAAATTGCCACCAATTTTGCCGGATGGAAGCTCTTATTCAACGGTACGCATCGCTGATTATGCCATCAAATTTCTGAAGGAACATGCCGAAAAATACGCAGATCAACCGTTTTTTGAATACCTGGCCTTCCACTGCCCCCACTTTCCGATTCAGGCAATGCCTGAAGACATTGAATTGTACAAGGATAAATATAAATCAGGTTGGGATGTAATCCGGATGGAACGCTTTGAACGAATGAAGAAGTTGGGTCTCATCAATTGTGACCTCTCTCCACTCGACCCGGATATCATACCCGACTGGAATCTTTCCGAAAAGGAGTTGCAGCAACGAATTGGCCCCTGGGAGGTTGGCCACGCGGTAGCATGGAACAGCCTGTCCAGTGAACAAAAGGAATTTCAGTCTGCCAAGATGTCTGTTCATGCCGCGATGGTGCATCGGATGGATATCGAAGTCGGGCGGGTTATTGATCAGATAAAAGCCATGGGAGTACTGGAAAATACATTGATTCTTTTCGTTTCCGACAACGGGGCATCTGCCGAGCAGATTATCAGGGAGGGGGGGCATGACCCAAAATCTGTAGTAGGATCACCACAATCCTACCTGGGGATAGGACCTGGTTGGTCGAGCGCGGCCAATACCCCTTTCCGTTTACACAAATCATGGAATCACGAGGGTGGAATTTCGACCCCACTTATCGTGTCCTGGCCGGATGGTATCAAAAAAAGGAATGAGCTTCGAACAGATCCCGGACATCTGATCGATATTTTACCTACTATTCTGGAAATTACAGGTGGCAAAATGCCTGAAAAAGTTGAAGGACTGGCGGTACCTGCACTTCCGGGAAAGAGCCTGGTGCCTGTGTTCCGTAAAAATGGCGAACTAAAACATGAATATCTGTGGTGGAATCATGAGGGCAACCGGGCATTCCGGGTTGGAAACTGGAAAATTGCTGCCGATCACCAGGCACCATGGGAACTTTATGATATGAGTACTGACCGGTCGGAGACGAAGAATCTGGCTGACAAGTACCCTGAAAAGGTCAAGGAACTGGAAAAGAAATGGATCAGCCATGCGAAAGATTTCGGAGAGTTGTCGAAACAGGACGTCCCGGAATCAAAACCTAAGCGTGATAAGTAAGAGAATTTAACCCAATAAAAGCAACAGAATGATGATCAAACAAATTGCTATAGCCGTCTCAGGACTGTGCCTGATAACCTCTGCTGTACCGAAAAAAAACAAACCAAATCTGGTATTTATTTTTTCCGATCAACAAACCTTTGATATGTTGGGTTGCTATGGCAATCAGCAGATTAAAACTCCAAATCTGGATGAATTTTCAAAACAAGGGATACGCTTCACACATTGCTTTTCCAACTCGCCGATCTGCACCCCCTTCCGGGGAATGCTGATGAGTGGTCAGCAAACCTTGTACAACGGAACTTTCGTCAACGACAAACCGCTTGTACCGGGACATGGAAAGAAGTTTGCAGAGGTGCTGCGCGATGCCGGTTACAATACTGCCTATATTGGGAAATGGCATCTTCAGGGAGGCGACCGCGACCGGCCAATTCCCAAAGGTGAGATGCGCTACGGATTTGATGAAGTTTTTGAAAGCAATAACTGCCATGTCGATTTTCGTGCCGGGCATTGTTTTTACTGGAATGAGGAGGGGCAAAAGGTCTATTTCAATAAATGGGAAGTATACGGTCAAACCGATCAGGCACTGGAATACCTGGAAAGCCGCAAAGGAACGACCAAACCTTTTGCCTTATTCGTCTCCTGGCATCCGCCTCATGATTGGGGTAAATTTCAGGGCGAAGATGGACTCATGCATTACAAATACGATGCTCCCGATGAATTAATGGCCATGTACAACCGGGATAGCATAAAAATGCGTCCGGGTCTGAAAAATACCGCGGATCGCAGAAGGATGGTTCACGGTCAAATGGCTATGGCGTCCGGGGTAGATATTGCTTTCGGGCAACTGATGGAAAAGCTTCGGAAATTGAAACTCGACAAGAATACCATCGTTGTTTTCACTTCCGATCATGGTGATATGCTTGAATTTGACGATGCCATTTACCCGAAACAATATCCGCACGATTACTCTTGTCATATTCCATTTATGATCAGATGGCCTGGGGAAATAGAACCTGCTTCAAAAACTGGGCTGTTATTCAGTGCGTTGGATATGATGCCATCCATCCTTGGATTGATGGATCTGGATGTCCCGAAAGAATGTCATGGAAAGAATCTGGCAAAGGCCATCCTGACCCATGACGAAAACGCGGTCGATTATATTCCCATCTGGTTGTATGAGGGGAAGGGTTACAGAGGGGTTATTACCCGTGATTATACCTGGTCTACCCAGAAGGGCGCTACCGAAGGCTCCTTGCACAGCGTATTGTTTGACCGGAAAAACGATCCTTATCAGTTAAAGAATCTTTTTGCCGATCCTAAAATGGCGGCGGTCAGAGAAAAACTTTGGAAACTCACGCAGGAGTGGATGGCAAAATACAACGATCATTTTTGGGAGTATGCAGATTTTATGAAGGCTGCGACAGATGCGCAATGGAATAATTCACCCTATATCAGACCGGTTGATGTTTTAAAGTGTTTACAGGTTAGAAAATGGACCGAACTCAGGAGTGAATTTGCCAATCCGTCTTTGAAATACAGACCTGTACCTCTCTGGTTTTGGAACAACACCGAAGTCACAAGGCAAGGTATTGAATACCAACTGAAAGCCATGCGTGATTCATGTGGATATGGAGGTGTTTCCATTTTGCCTTTCGGTAAAGAATTTAGACCGGAGTATCTCACCGATGCCTATTTTGATTTGTATAGATTTGTTATAAATAAAGCCAGCGACTTGGGAATGAGGGTTTGTATTTACGACGAATACGGGTTTCCAAGCGGCAGTGGCGGATGGAGGAATGGAGACGGGCGTTCCAGGTTTGGAGAAAAGTATCCTGAATTATTGCTGAAAGGACTCGAAAAGTTAGAATTTGTTGTTGATTCAGGGAAAGTGTGCAAACTTCCTGTTAAGTCAAAAGGGAAGATCATGGGGATCGTAGCGATGGAACAGGATAAGCTGGATTGTGTGGATATTTCATCATCGTTGCGGGATTCGGTTGTAACCTGGAAGGTACCTAAGGGGAAATGGCGAATCATGGTTTTTTCGTGCAGTTATTCCGGGGTTCCGATAGCAGATTATCTCAGCGAAGAGGCGACAGGAAAATTCATATCGATGACCCATCAGGAGTATTATGATAAATTCTCAAAATTCTTTGGGAATACAGTATATGGTACATTTTTCGATGAACCTACCCTTTACCATGCCAATGGCCGGGTTTGGACAGAAGGATATAACTTGAAATTTGAGCATAAATATGGTTTTTCACCTGTAAAATATTACCCTGCGTTGTGGTATAATATTGGTGATAAAACTGCTGCGGCCAGAAATCTTCTATTCGGGTTCAGAACTGAATTGTATGCCCAGGGATTTACCAAGACCATTGACGACTGGAACAGAAATATTGGGATTGTTGCTACGGGGCACCAGGATAATGAAGAGGTGGAAAACCCGGTTGGAACTTCCGGTGATCTCATGAAATGTTTTAAGTACCTTGAAGCTCCCGGCATAGATAAAATTTTCGGAAACCGTCCTGCAGAAAAATTTTATAAAGTGGTTGCCTCTTCAGCTTACAACTGGGACAAATCCATCGTCATGTCTGAGACTTACGGAGGGATGGGAATTTCGATTGATTCAATGTATTCAGTGGCCATGGATCAGTATGCAAAAGGTATCAATGAGCTGATCCTTCATGCTTATTGGTACAACAATGAGAAAGAAAAAGTGACCTATTTACCCGAACTTTCGGAAAGGAATCCAATTTACAAGAAAGATCTGCCTGCGTTTTCCAAATATCTTTCAAGGTTGAACCTGCTTCTTCAAAATGATGGCAGTTTCATTGCGGATGCTGCCGTTTTGTATCCCATTAACCAGATGCAGGCTGAGCACTATTTCGATGGTCCACTTAGCGCCTATAAAGGAGGTGTGGCCATTCCGAAAAGCGACTACGTGGAAGTGGGCAGGTTGTTGTCAGATGAAATGGGAATCAATTATATGTTCCTTCATCCTGAGATTCTGGATGAAAAATGTACTGTTTCAGGCAACCATCTTACGTTGCAGGGTAAACTTCATCCCCAGAGCTTACGAGTAATCATTGTACCATCGTGCAGGACAATTCTTCTTTCCAATTTGAGGAAAATAAAGGAGTTTTTTGATCAGGGCGGCTCAGTAATCTTCACTTCCCAATTGCCTGAAAAGTCTGCTGAATTAGGTCAGGATAAGGAGGTCCAGGCTATCATGAAACAACTTATTCAAGAATCAGGGATGACGAAGAACAAAAAGGGTGGCATAGCAATATTCATTCCTGAAGTGAACAATGAATCGATTGCTGCGGCCTTAAACAACTCAAATCTCACTTGTTTCTTAAAGTTTGAAAACAACCATCCCCTGCGATATTTGCACAAAAAAATAGACGGAAAATCGCTTGTCTTTATTACGAATCCGGGTAAAACAGAGTTTTCTGGCTACATCCTCCTCCAGGATAATAAGAACTACGAAATGTGGAATCCTTACTCAGGAACTGTAGAGGTTGCCGAGTCAAAAAATGAAACAACAGGAGTCAGGATTTTTTTAAAATTAGAACCCGGTAAATCAATATTTGTGATAGAAAAATAATTATGCAATATGAACCCATTAAAAAAAGATTTTCTGAGCAACTTATTTTGGGCACTCTCTTTTTTTCTGCTTCTGGCTAACCCGTCCAAAGCTCAACCAGGTGCAACATTTTTGGATCTGGATCCTTCCAACAAAAATCAACTTACATTTGAGCGTCAACTCAACGGAGCCTGGCAGATAGTTACCCTTGGGAAGGATCCGTGGATTTACACCCAGCCACTAAAACTTGCCATTGGCTCTGAGGCCAAAATCCTCTCTTTTGAATATTTCTGTCCCAAAGGCCTGGATCATTTGCAGATCTATTTTGGCCCGGTCATTGGCCAGCAAAATTCAAAACTGGTTCGTCGCATTGGCCTTTCCGAAGGGTGGGTCGGTTATTCCATCGATTTAAGCAAGGAGATGAAGGAGTGGGGGAAAGCAGGCGATTTTCTCCGTCTGGACTTTGGTGGCCGCCCGGATGTGAGTATCCAGGTCCGGAATCTGGCCATTCGTCCAATGAGTGTCAGGGAAAAGGAGCTGGCCGCCAATCGTGAGGCAAAAGTGAAAAAGGAAGCCGGGATGGAATCCCGCTTAAAGGATTATCTGACCAAGAATTTCACCTCACAAATTTCCAAAGTTGAAGTGGAGGATACGAAAATTTCTATTGAAGGACGATCAACAGCCACCGGTTCGATTTTTGTATGCGAAATCGCACCTTACCAGGATGTGACAGAAGCATCAGCTTTCGAAACGGCCATCCTGGTAAGTGGGAAAAAGTTTGAAACTGACATCAATCGTTTTGTCGACCGCAATGGAATCAAATACGACAGGGTGCTTTCGAAATGGGTACTCGCCGAAAAAACGACGAATGGTTATCATTTGATCTCTCATGCCCATTTTCCTGATCTCATAAAGGCCAAATACAACTATCCCAAAGAGGTAGCCAGGGGTCGCAAAGGAATTGGTGGTTTTAGTGTGAATCGCGGTCATCTGGAAGACCTGGATGAATTGGGTGCTACCAGCGCTACCGTGAATATCTGGTTTTCAAAATTCATGTTCACCAAACCGGCTGAAGGAAGGATTGAGCATGTTTATAACGGAAAATCATGGTATTTCAAGTCAAAAGAGGTGGCAATGTTTGATTCTACCTTTAGAACAACTGCCCGGAAAGGAATTGTTACAGCGGCGATTTTACTGGTCGATAAGGCAGAATCGTGTCCGGATCCCGAAATAGGCAGATTATTGCAGCATCCCGATATGGATCCGGCAGGAATTTACAGCATGCCCAACATGACAAACCCGGAAAGCGTCGAATGTTACGCGGCAGCGCTTGATTTTCTGGCCAGCCGTTACAGCCGGGCTGACAAGAAATATGGCCGATGCAACCACTGGATCATGCACAATGAGGTGGATGCCGGATGGGAGTGGACCAACATGGGAGAAAAAACGGCTCTTATATTTATGAATACCTACATCAAATCCATGCGGATGTGCTATGCGATTGCAAGGTCGTACAATCCTAACAGTGAAGTGTTTGTCACGCTCACCCATTATTGGGGATGGACCTCGCATCCCAGGTTTTATCCATCCAAAGATTTGATGGAAATCTTGATTCAATACACCAGAGCGGAGGGGGATTTCCAGTGGGCAATGGCACACCACCCTTATCCTCAGTCATTAATGGAACCAAAAACCTGGCTGGATAAGCAGGTGGATTTCACATTCAATTCTCCGCTCATCACTTTTGCCAACCTCGAAGTGCTCAATGCCTGGATAAAGCTTCCCGAAGTGCTTTACAAAGGAAAGATCAAGCGCACTTTATGGCTTTCTGAGAACGGGACGAATTCGAGGACCTATTCAGCCCAGGATCTGAAAGAACAGGCTGCCGGTTTCGCCTACACCTGGAAAAAGATGAAAATACTCGATGGTATCGATGGTTTTCAATGGCATAACTGGTTTGACAACAGGGGAGAGGGAGGATTGCGAATCGGTCTTCGGCGTTTCCCTGATGATGAAACCGATCCAGGGGGTGCAAAACCTGTCTGGTATGTTTTTAAAGCCGCGGATACTCCAAACGAAAAAGAGGTTTTTGATCCCTACAAGGAGACAATTGGTATAAAAGACTGGAAAGAAGCTCAATATAAAGGCGAAATTGAGAAGTAAGCGAATTACCTCCTGAGGATGAATACTGTATTTCAGTTTCTGATTTACCATGCGGAATATACGTCGTTTGGATCAACGCAATGGGAAAGATCTTCAGACAGAAATTAATTGTAATTTGAGAACTGACGGATCGATTTGAATACTAACTTTGGATTCAAGTTGTCATGCAATTTATTTTGAAAAGCCAAACTAAGATCAAAATTCTTCATGATTATTCATTGAAGATACTTTCAGAATTAATTGAACATCAGGTATCATAAATAATTTTCCCAATCGATGCTGCTAAAAATTGAAAAATTTTCTGTTTTAATCATTTATAGATTCATTGTTTTTCTATTCCTTTTTCAGTCAGGTGGCTATTGTTATGGCTTTTCAGGGTTACAACTAAAGAATCTATCCATCAAGGATGGTTTATCCAATCTGAATGTGACTGAGATAGCTCAGGATCAACTGGGATATATCTGGGTCGCGACCATGCGTGGACTAAACCGTTTCAACGGAAGTGAATTTACCCATTACTATTATAATCCAAAAGACAGTACTTCGCTTAGCTCTAACCACTTAAACTCAATACATTGTACCGGAAAAGGATTAATTTATGTAGGATCAGCTACCGGACTAAATGTTTACAATGAAAAGCTTGACGTTTTTGATCACCCGTTTCCTGCCCTGAATAAAAATGCAGTTTTGTCGATGACTGAGAAAAACGACATGATGTATCTTGCTGCTTCGAACGGTATTTGGAGGTTTAAGCCAGGTGAAAACATTCTTGAAAAGGTTGGGAAGAACTTATCGGAACAATTTATAATCAACAAACTTTTTTTTGATCATTCAGGGAAATTGTGGTGTTGCTTTGACAACAAATCAGAAATTGGGTGTTATGATGAGAAAAACGATGTTTTCGATTTTTTTCAGTTGCCTGATAAAAATTCAAACAGATCGAATAATTCTGTTAAATCCATTTTTCAGTTATCCGACGACCTACTGATCTTGTCTACAAAAGATGGAGTCTATTATTTTGAAACAAAGCAAAAGAAATTTGTTTTCCCGGCTGAATTTTCGACACTCAGCAAAGGGCTTGAAGGTACAGAGATTTGGTTTGTCATGGAGAAGGAACCATTTGTGTATTGGATTGGAACCTACAGGTCAGGAATTTATGTTTATGACAAATCAAGAAATACTTTGAAGCAACATTTTTTAAGTGATATTTCCAATGAAATCCATTCCAATTCATATCTCAATTATTTCGCCGACCGATCCGGTAATGTTTGGTTGGCCTCGTTTGATGCCGGACTGGATGTATCCTTCAAAAAGGCAAAGAATTTTAATTTTGATCCATTACTGAATCAAATCACCCGAAATAAGTTTGTGACGGGTATTGCGCAGGATAAATCTGATAAATTGGTCATCGCCACCCGCGAAAACGGGTTTTTCATTTATGACCAGAAAAGCAAAGCCTTTCAAAATTTCAATCAACAAAACAGCAAATTGGCTTATCCTTACATTAGAAGCATTTATGTGGACTCACTCAATCACTATTGGATAGGGCACCATTATGGTTTGCAGCTTTTTTCACCTGAAACCAAGACTTTTCAGACTCTTTCCATCCCAGAACCCAATAATGGAGTCGTCACCATTCTTCAGGTCAATAATCAAATTTTTGCAGGAACTGACAGACAAGGATTGTTAATTTTCGATTTGAAAGGAAAATTGATAAAACAGTTCGAACAATATGGATCCAATATTACCAAAATAGTCAGGTTAAATCGGAATGAGGTTTTATTCAGTAGTTTTGGCGGAGGTGTTTATAGCTTCAATGTCAGTACTTTTTCTGCGCAGAAATTGGAATTTTCCAGGGAGAAACTCCCTCGCGGAAGTGATTATTCCATCACCATCCATTGTCAGGACAGACAGCATTTATGGCTTGGAACCTACAATTACGGATTGTTTTCCTATGATCTCAATGCCTTGGAATTTAAGAATTTTGGTGTGTCTGATGGATTGCCAAGTGGTGATATTGTGGGTATTGAGGAGGATAATAATGGCAATCTCTGGCTAAGCACTTCGTATGGCCTGGCGAGGTTAAATGCGGCAGATAATAGTATTCAGACATTTTCGATCAATGATGGAATCAACAATTATCAATTCCACGAGAAGGCATCACTCAAGGCCAAAGACGGAGTAATCTATTTTGGGGGAAATTCAGGATTGACTTATTTTTTGCCATCCGAAATGTATGCCGGAGGAATTGAATCTCCTGAAATAATCCTTGAAAAATTATATATCTTAAATAAACTGGTAGTTCCGAAGGAGAACGACAAAATACTGAAGCAAGCTTTGCCTTTTACGCATGAAATAACCTTAACCTCCCAAGACAAACTATTTAGTATAGAGTATACCGGCCTTGACAATTTATCTCCCGGAACGTTGCAGTATAATTACATGCTGGAAGGTTTTGACAAGGAGTGGTACAATGTTGGAAATCAGCGAAGGGTTACTTACTCCAATCTCTCCCGGGGAACCTATGTATTTAAAGTAAAAGCAAAAAACCGGGCCGGTGAATGGACGAAGAACCAGGCAGAATTGGTCATTCATGTGATACCTGCACCATGGTTTTCTTACTGGGCCTGGACATTTTACATTCTCATTTTTGCTTGCATCATCTTTGTCATTATCAGGTTACGGGTAAATACATTTATCTACAAAAAAAATCTTAAAAATGAGCATTATGAGCATCTGAGGGAACGCGAAATCAGTGGAATGAAACAGAAATTTTTCACAAACATTTCTCATGAACTACGAACCCCTTTGACCTTGATATACGGCCTTGTCAAGCAACTTTCGCAACAGGAAAAGTTAAGCCCGAAACTGAAGGAATATGTGCAGAGCCTGGACATTAACGTCTATCGTCTCTTAAGATTGATTAACCAATTGCTGACATTTAAGAAGATTGAAAGTGAGTCCCTTTCACTGTGGCTTGAAAACGAAAATTTCAATGAAGGTATCCTGAAAATTGTCGAACTTTTCAGTCTCTATGCCAGAGAAAAGGAGATCAGGATCGATGTTGTGGAGGAGAACAGTTTTATTTTCTGGTTTGACAAGGATAAATTGGAAAAAATCCTGAGTAACCTTATTTCCAATGCAATCAAACATTCTGATAAGGGAGGAAGAATTGAGGTGGTTATTAAAAAGATTTCGGGCGAAAAAGCAAAAGCTAGATATGTGTCGAACGTTGAATTCCAAATGGTTGATTATGTTGAAGTTTCTATAACAGATAATGGAACAGGGATTGAAAAAAAGGAATTGGATACCATATTTGACCGGTATAAACAAATTGAATCAGATGGAAGAAACCAACCCGATTACTCAGGAACCGGTATTGGACTCAACTTTACCAAATCGCTGGTCGAATTGCATAAAGGCAGAATACGTCTGGAAAGCCAGTTAAACAGGGGTTCATCTTTCTCTTTTATTTTACCGTATGATCGGTCCGTCTTCGAACCGAAGGATTTTGCAGAGCCAATAAATGAGGGTAATGGCCAGGTCGACGAACAATTTCACAACCTCAGTTATGATTCTGAGACTTTGAATGAACAGGTAACTCCATCCGATTTTGATAAGACCGTACTGGTTGTCGAAGATGATCCTCAGTTAAATAATTTCCTGGTAGACAGTCTAAAAAAATACTATAAGGTTATTACGGCACATGATGGAGAGACCGGGCTGAAAATGGTGATTCAGCACTATCCCGATATTGTCATTTCAGATATCATGATGCCAAAAATGGATGGGTACGAATTGACAAAGAGCATCAAAGAAAACAAGGAAATTTGCCACATTCCGTTGATTCTTCTGACATCAAAGAGTGAAACTTCCAGTAAAATTGCCGGGATGCAGTCCGGAGCAGATTTTTACATACCCAAACCATTCGATCTGAATTTTCTTTTGGCGGCAATTGACAGCCAGTTGAAAAACCGAATGAGGATTCAGAAAACCTTTCTCAACGGGATGATGCCAAATCTAAATAAAATTGAGATTAATCATCTGGATCTCAGTTTTCTTACCCGGTTAAATGCCATCGTTGAAAAGGAATTATCCAATACTGATTTGGATATTTCAATGCTTGCTATGAGTTTAAATATGAGCCGCTCAAGTTTCTACCGAAAGTTCTTGAGTTTGACCAGTCTTTCTCCGGTAGCATATATTCGCAAATTCAGAATCAATAAGTCAATAGAGTTGATGGCTGCCGGAAAATACACATTAAGTGAAATAAGTGACATGACCGGATTTAGTTCACAATCCTATTTTAGCACTGCCTTCAAGCAGGAAAAAGATGTGACCCCTTCCGAATTTATGAACACCAATTCCAATTCGAAAGTTAAATAGAAATTGTAAGGATTTTTACCTGACCTTTTCTTATGATTGGGTGATTATTAGTATATGCCGTCCCCGTTAAGCATTGATTTTGCTTAAAACGTCTGTGTCCGCAAAGCTTCCCTCCAATTTCGCAGAGCTGGTTCTGTATCCTGCCATCCCAGGGACAAAAATGGAAAAAATGATCAATTTTTTAAAATGGATCATTTTGGAATAATATTTAAAATTTAAGAAACAATTCTGCAAAGAAAGTTTGAGGGGATTATGGAATTTTAGTCTGGATTACTAACTAACTAACAAATCTCGTTTCATGGTAAGAAAATCAAAATCTCCATAAAAGAGTATCGTACTCAAAAACTAATTTTTCGAAAACCAGAACAATTGTAAAATCAATTTTTTAAATCTAATTTGCTTATGAACAGAACTAAAGTTAAGGTCTGGCAAAGAATGCTTTTATTTTGTGTGCTGCTTTTGGTTAGTCAACAGCTATTTGCACAAGTGAGAGGGAAAGTGTCAGATGCAAGTGGGATGCCTATCCCCGGTGCTACCATCCAGGAAAAGGGCACCACAAATGGGATCAATACAGATGCGGATGGGAAATACCAGATCAAAGTAACGAATCCTCAAACATCTGTTTTGGTATTCTCTTTTATAGGAATGGAGACACAGGAAATTCCTGTTTCCGGAAGAACAACCG